>JAEUWI010000027.1 GCA_016791475.1 Candidatus Hydrogenedentota bacterium | reverse complement strand
CCGTTTACATTCGCTTCAAGCCATGGCAGAATATCAACTGGACTGAGCATTGCTGGAATCTCCTCTTGAGGTTTTGGCGCTAGATCGAAACTGCTCAGTCCATTTTTGATCAAATTTGGCGCTACGTCAACAGCTAACTATCTGCTACACAAACAATTGCAAAGAATCGAAAACTGGGGATCACTCAGGACCGGGGGTGCCCTCCTTTAATTCGACACGAAATTGGTATACCATCCTCCCGTCGAACGTCACACGCAGGAAGGACTTGCCCGATGTCAGTGTCGAAAATGCTTCTGATCGCGGGGAGCTTCTCCCTGCTTTTCCATTTCCCGGCCCCGGCCCGCGATCTTGCTTCCCTGACGACGCCCGCCGGTGTCGCCGAGGCGAAGCGGCTTGAAACCAGAGACTTCAGCTTCGACGGCTACAAGAATTACTGGAGCCGCGATGCCTGGGCCTGGAACAGCGCCCGGGGACTCTTTCTCCAGTCGCGCCAGACGCCCGAAGCCGCGCTGTGGGCGCTGGAGGAAGAACTGGGCCGCCAGTTCATGCTGGAGGAACTCTGGGTGCAGCCGGGGTTCATGAAGGCGTTGGTGGAGCGGGAGTTCACCCTGCTGGATCGTCCGGCGGCGGAAGTCTTCTCAGCAGCCCCGGAGGGCGACCTCCTGATCACACTCACCGACCAGGACGCCCTGGGCGCCGAGCTGATTGCAACGCTGCCGGAAGAAATGCAGTTTCGCCGCGATCGCGCTTTTAGGCTGGAGGATTCGTCCGGCCGGGTGTTCGTGCTGGCGAGCCACTCGGCGGAGGAACTCGCGCGGCTGAAGATCCTGGTGCTGGACACCCTGGCCGTCTTGAAGCAATACGACTTCCACCGCGGACTGGCGGGCGTCACCACCAACCACCTCATGATCACGCCGGGTGCGGGTCACAACCCCTTTGATCTTATTTCCCTCGCGCGGTCCATGGGCTGTGGCTGGATCATGGTGAACGGCTATAACGACTGGATGCTCGCGGGGCCGGTGAACCGCGCGCTGGCGGAAGTGCAGGATCCCTTCGTGTTCGTGTCGGGCCAGAACGTGACCGGGGGCGCCATGTACGGCCTGGAGCGCTATCCCGATGTGCAGGACAATACCGTGGAGCAGTGCCTGGCATGGGCGAAGGAAAAGGGCGGGCATTATTTCGCCAGTCTGGGCTCGGCGGACGGTCCGAATGCCGCAAACTTTCAGGGCTTCCTCCTGAGCGGCCCCGGCGACCAGGCGCGCATTGAGGCGCTGGACGCGCCTTTTATCGCGCCGGTGGGCGACCTCTATCGCGAAGCCCCGACCACCATGGTGGCCTTTCTGGAAAAGGGCGCCGAACTGACGCAGCAGTCGCTCCTCGCTGCGATTGAAGGCAAGCGGGCCGTGGCGATCTATCCCGAGGGCGTGGTCGTGGGGCCAAAGGCGTTGCGCACGGCGATTCAGTTTTTGTTGCTGGAGGGCACCGTGCTGAGCGAGCGGATCCAGGGCCCGGTGGGTGTCGACGCAAAATTCAAGAATGGCGCATTGACGGTCTCTGTTACGAACCGCACCGCAGAGCCGTTGACAGGCACCCTCACGCTGATGCCCGGCGCGGGGCTGGAGTATGCTGCCGGAAGCGAGCCGGACGAAAAGGTCATGAACATGATTCCGGGTCAAACGACGCGGGTGCTGAGCGAGCCCTTCACCTTCGAACCCAGCGCCAGCGGCCGAAACAACTTGGTGGGGATTCGAGGCACGGTAAACATCGCTGGCGAAACCCCGATGCCGTTCCACGCGCTTGCTTCCATCAAGATCCCGCGCGTGGTTAGCTTCCATACTTTGCGCTACGACGTGCCAGGCCCCATCACCTACCCCATCTCTTTGTGGAACAGCTCCAAGGCGACCAGCATCGATCTCACCTTTGTGGTGAAGAGAAAAGACTCGGGCGAAGAAGTCCACCGCACGGAGCGGCAGGTCGCGGCGATGCCGTGGCAGGAAACGCGAGAATCGGTGACTTTTACCCTGCCCGCGGGCGACTATATCGTCGAGGCAAGCGCGCTGGGCGTCACGACGACTGGTCAACTTGCCCTGCGCGAGGCCCCCGGCGAGGTGAACGTGCGCGAGGAAGATCTGGACGGGGATGGCATCCCCGAAGTCATCATGGAGAATGATGCCGTGCGCGTGGCGGTGTTGAAGGAGGGCGGGCGCGTCATCGAGTACATCCTCAAGGAAACGGGCGAGAATATCTTCTTCAAACTCTGGCCCAAGACCCCGCCGCTCCATGGGACGCCGGGCGATACCCGCGCCTTTTATCCCTTCGGCGGTTTGGAAGAATTTATCGGCTATCCCTACATCGGCGGCCACATTCAGTATCATCACGAAATCGTGCAGGCCTCCGGAAACCGCGCGCGGGTGCGGGTATGGGCGAACATGCACGGCAGCAAGATCGGCAAGGTCTACACGCTCTACGCGGGCGGACCGGTGCTGGAAGCGGCCTATGAATTTCAGGATATGACGCCGTCCATCGCCACCTTCGGGATCAATCCCCTCTTCGAACTCGGCCCCTCCACCGGCCCCGAGGACCACTATTACTTCCCTGAAGACTCGCTGGTGGAAACGCGCCCCGAACTGGCGCGCTACTATGGCCGGGCCTGCTTCCCCAGAGAGGGCTGGGCGGCGGGGAGCGATCCCGAGGCCCACACCTCGCTGGTCATCGGCTATCCGGTAAACGATGCCGTCTATCTGCATCTCTGGAACAACCATCCGGACAACACGCCAACGCCCTATTACTACACGGAGCTCCAGCCCTGGATTCAGTTTGACCACGGCACCACGACTTACTTCACCTATTACGTACTGGGGAGTACGGAAGAATGGACGCAATTGCTGGAGACGTTCCGAAGCAGCGGCCTGGTCACCTCGCGGGTGAACAGCGAGCCGTGGAGTTACTGATGCAATCGCGGACGCCTCCCGCATCCGCACCTTGACGCCATATTCCCCGTGTGCTTTACTGGTGTCCGCATTCTGGCTGGTAGTTCAACAGGAACGGATCCCAACATGGCATTGCCCCCTTTCGTTTGTCCCCGATTTTTTTCCCGGAACCTTCTGATCACGTCGATACTTGCAGCCGCTGCGGTTGAACCCGCGCTGGCCCAGGCGGTCTTCCGCGCGGGTGCGGCGGCGGTGGACATCACACCCCAGCAGTACCCGGTGCGGGTGAACGGCAACTTCGTGGAAGGCACAGCGACAGCGGCCACCGATCCGATCCACGCCCGGGCCCTGGCGCTGGACGACGGCGCGTCGAAGCTGGTCTTCTGCATCGTGGACACCTGCATGATGACGCGGGATCTCATCGACGGCGCAAAGGCCCAGGTGTCGGCGACCACGGGACTCCCCATGGACCGTATGATGGTTTCCGCGACCCACACCCACACCGCGCCCGCATCCATGGGCTGCCTGGGCAGCCGGCCCGATCCGGCCTACACCGCCTGGCTCCCCGGCAAGCTGGTGGAGGCCATGACCGCCGCGCTGAACAACCTCCAGCCCGCGCAGATTGGCTGGTCGTCCATCGACGACTGGGAACACACCCACAACCGCCGCTGGATACGCCGCGCGGACAAATTGTTGCCCGATCCCTTCGGCGAAACCAATGTGCGGGCCAACATGCACCCCGGATATGAAAGCCCCGACATCATCGGGCCGTCGGGTCCCGTGGATCCCGGGTTAAGCGTGCTGGCGGTGAAAACACCGGACGGAAAACCCATCGCGGTGCTGGCGAACTATTCCCAGCACTACTTCGGTTCGACGCCGGTTTCCGCAGACTACTATGGGCACTTCTGCCGACAAATGGCCGCGCTGCTGGGACAGTCCTCCGGCGAGGGCGAGTTTGTGGCCATGATCTCCCAGGGCACGAGCGGCGACCTCATGTGGATGGACTATGGTTCACCCCCCGCACCGCCGACGATTCAGGACTACGCCGCCGAAGTCGCGGGCTACGCCATCAAGGCCTGGCACCAGATCGAATGGCGCGATGCGGCCCCCCTGGCGGTTTCGGAAAAGAAGATCACCCTGAATTTTCGCGTGCCCGATGAAAAGCGCCTCGCCTGGGCGCGGGAACAGGTCCAGCTTATGGGCGATCGACTTCCGGCGACCCAGCCCGAGGTCTACGCCCACGAGGCGATTTATCTTCACGAGCGCCCGACGGCGGAGCTCGTGCTTCAGGCGATTCAGATCGGCGATCTGGGCATCACGACGCTGCCCAATGAAGTTTTCGCGCTGACGGGTCTGAAACTCAAGGCCCAGTCGCCCCTGAATGCTCACTTCAACATCGAACTGGCCAACGGCGCGGAGGGCTACATCCCCCCGCCGGAACAACACACCCTCGGCGGCTACACCACCTGGCCCGCGCGCACGGCGGGCCTGGAAGTGGAGGCAGAGCCGAGAATCGTGGAGACACTGCTCGGCGCGATGGAGGAAGCGACGGGCAAACCGCGCCGGGCTGTCGAAGCGGCCATGGGGCCCTATGCCGAGGCGATTATGAAGGGCGCACCGACTTCGTACTGGCGGATGGAGGAAATGGCGGGAAAGGGACTGCTGAACTCGGTTCCCGGTGGGCCGGAGGCAAAACTGTTGGGCGGATTCGCCCGATACCTTCCGGGCGTGGCGAGCGGCTCGGGCATCGGCGCGAGGGAAGCGCTGACGGATTCGGCCTTTTCCGGACCAGGCCAGATCAATAGGGCCGTGCATCTCTCCTTCGGTGGCTTGACCGACTGTAACCCACTTGACCGTGGTGACTATACAGCGCTCGCCTGGTTCTGGCTTGGCGAAGAGAGCGGCGCAAGCGACCGCAGCGGAAAACTGGCCAGACTCCCTCATGCGGAGGTGACATACACGACCAATCCATTCCATGAATTGACCTTGTCGGTTAACGCGGAGGGCGGTACCGTCAGCGGGGCAGGGCGGTATCCGGCAAATCACTGGCACTTCGCTGCCATCGTCCGCGAGGGTGATCAATTGCGCGTGCATTTGGATGGAGCGACGGAGCCCGAAGTTGTCACGAAAACCAGCGTGGAAGCGGGCGGTGTGTTTTTCGGAGACAGACTCGAAGGAAAACTGGATGAAATCGCGGTTTACCCCCGCGCCCTCCCAGCGGCGGAGATCGCGAGCCTGTGGGAAATCTCCAACGTCGCGAAGTACAACGCGGAGGAGAAAGCCGAGGCCGAGCGGCGGATCGCCGAGTTCCAGGAAAAACTGGGGATTCCCGTGTTCTCCAACGACTACGGGGCAACGATCGCGGCGATGAAGCCCGTGATCGCCGCACCGCTGGATGGCCGCCGGGAGAACATCCTGCTGGACAAGGGCGCGAGTCTGGCCGTGCCGGTTTACAAGGGTGGTCGCATCCGGGGCGCGGCGCCGGGGATCGCGAATGTATATTCCGTTTCGCTGTGGTTCAAGAATCAGACCCCGAACGACGCGAACCCCATCACAGCCTATCTGTTCAGCCGAGGCCCCATGGGCGATCCGAACGCGAACGGCGAGCATCTGGGCATCTCGGGGAACCACCATCCCGACACCGTCGGCAAACTCAATCTTTACAATGGCAATACATCCGCTCAGACCCTCTTTGGAAAATCGGTCATCGCGCCGGGCTCGTGGAATCATCTTGTTCTGGTGCGCAAAGGGGAACAGGCCACGGTCTACCTCAATGGCAATCCCGAGCCCGAGATCGACGGCGAGCTGCCGGTCACGGCGTCCGCCTCGCCGGATTTCTATCTCGGCGCGCGGAGTGATCAGTTCGCCCCGCTCAACGGCGGACTCGCGGCCTTCGCATTCTACGATCGCGCGCTGACGGCGGAAGAAGCGGCGCAACTTTACACGGCGGCGCGTGTGGATACCACCGCGCAACGACCAGGCCTCGCGTCGCTGCCGCGATCGCCGGAAGAGGGCCTGAAGAGCATCCGCGTGCCCGAGGGTTTCACGGTGGACCTCGTGGCGGCGGAGCCCCTGCTGATCGATCCCGTGGCCTTTGACTGGGACACGCAGGGCCGCCTATGGGTGGTGGAGATGTCCGACTACCCCCTCGGGCTCGATGGCAACGGATCGGCGGGCGGACGGGTCCGGATGCTGGAAGACGCCGACAAAGATGGGACCTATGAGAAGTCCACCCTCTTCGCGGAGGGACTCAGTTTTCCCAATGGCATTCTGACCTGGCGCGATGGCGTCATCGTGACGGCCGCGCCTGATGTGATTTTCCTGCGCGACACCAACGGCGACCATGTGGCCGATGAGCGCGAGGTGCTCCTCACGGGCCTGACCACGGGCAACCAGCAGTTGCGCGCCAACGGCCTCCGCTGGGGCCTGGACAACTGGGTCTATGTAGCGGCGGGCGGGCACCACGGCGAGTACGGCCTGGAAACGAAGATTAAGTCCTCGCGCAACGGCTCGGAAGTAGCCGTGGGCAGCCGCGACTTCCGCTTCCGGCCCGACACGGGCGAGGTGGAACCCCAGAGCGGCCCCACCCAGTTCGGGCGCAATCGCGACGACTGGGGCCACTGGTTTGGCACACAGAATTCCCGACCCCTCTGGCACTACGTGCTTCAGGATCACTATTTGAAGCGCAACCCCTACCTGGCCACGCCGGACGGGCGCGTGCAGGTGCTCGGCGCAATCAATCCGCCCGTGTTCCCGGCAAGCGCACTGGAAAAGCGCTTTCACAGTTTCCAGGAATCGGGTCGATATACCTCCGCCTGCAGCGGGATGATCTACCGCGATGGGGCGCTCTTCCCGCAGGACGAGATGAACGGCTTCACCTGCGAGCCCTTCCACAATCTTGTGCAGCGCATGGTGCTTGTGCCCGAGGGCCCGTCCTTCGCGGGTCGCCGCGCGGGCGAGGAGGGCCAGCCGGATTTCTTTGCGAGCGACGACCGCTGGTGTCGGCCGGTGATGGTGCGGACGGGGCCCGATGGCGCGCTGTGGATCGCGGACATGTACCGCTACATGATCGAACACCCCGACTGGCTACCGGAAGAGGGCAAGGCCGAGTTGCTACCGTTCTACCGTGAAGGCGACGACAAGGGCCGGATCTATCGCGTGCGTAGAACGGAAGAGGCGCCCGAGGCGGTTCCCGCGCTTGCGGAGCTGGACGGCGACGGGCTTGTGGCGCAGTTGGCCTCTTCCAATGGCTGGGTGCGCGACGCGGCCCAGCAGTTGATTCTGTGGCGCGGCGACCTGTCGGCGGTGCCCGCGCTGGAAGAAATGACGCAGTCGGAGGATCCCCGCGCGCGCTTGCATGCGCTGTGCACGCTGGACGGGCTCGGCGCGCTCGGCGAGGGTCTCGTGGCCGATGCGTTGCGCGATACACATCCGGGCCTGCGCGAGAATGCCCTGCGCCTGGCGGAATCGCGCATGACCCCGGCGCTCGCGACACAGGTGGCCGCGCTGGCCGGCGATGATGACCCTAAAGTGCGCTTGCAGGCCGCCTTCACCCTCGGCGAGGTTCCGGCTTCCCCCGAGGCGGCTTCGGCACTGGCGTCGATTCTCGTTCGGGATCATGCCGATCCCTTCGTCACGGTGGCGGCACTCAGTTCCGCGCTGCCCCATCAGGAATTGCTGATTGCCGAGTTGGCGAAAATCGATGATCCCGCGATCTACGCCTTGCGTCCCGCGCTCGCGGGTATCGCGCTGGGCGCGGGCAACCAATCGGCGGTGGCCGTGCTGCTCGCTTCCGCCTTTACCCGTGCGCGGGAGACGTCGGATGCCCTCGCGCTGGAGTCCTGCGTAGACCTGCTCGACGCGCTCGCGCGCCAGGAATCCTCGATCAGCGCCCTGACGTCGGGCAACACTTCAGGACCCCAGGCGGAGCTCGCGATGGCCTATGACGCACTGGTCCAATCGGCGGGCGCACTGCTGGCGGATATTACGGCGGCGCCCGCATCGCGCATTGCGAGTGCCGCCTTGCTGGCACGTGTCGAGGGCCGACGCCCGGAGGCCATCAATTTCCTCGTCGGACACATGACGGGCGGCGGGTCGGCGGAGGAAGTGGCGGAGGCGCTGGATGCCCTCGCCGCTACCGGTGATGACCAGGTGCCCGCCCTCGTGCTGGCGGCCTGGCCGGGCTTTGATCGGGACGGCAAGGCGCGGGCCGTAGACCGAATTCTTTCCCGCGCGTCCTGGGCCATGCAGCTTCTCGACGCCGTGGCCGCCGGATCCATCGCCACGAACGACATCGACCCCATCCGCCGTTCCCGCCTGCTGCGCCATCCCGACGGCGCGGTGCGCGAGGCGGCCGCGGCCCGGCTCGGTGCGGGCTCTTCGCCAGACCGCGCGAAGGTCATTGAAGCCTACAGCCCCGCACTCACGCTGACCCCCGACATCGCCCGTGGCCATGCGCTCTATAAGGAATCCTGCTCGCCCTGCCACCGCATCGGTGAGGAGGGCATCGACATGGGCCCCGATCTCCGGACCGTCTCCCAGCATCCGCCGGAGAAGATCCTGGCGAACATTCTCGATCCGAATCTGGACATTCAGCCGGGCTTTCACGCGTACAACTGCGAGTTGAATGACGGCGAGCAACTCTTCGGGATTATCGCCTCGGAAAACGCGACAAGCATCACCCTGAAAATCGCGGGCGGGATCTCACGGGTGCTGCTGCGGAGCGACATCTACAACATGGAGAGCACCAGCATGTCTTTCATGCCCGACGGCTGGGAGGCCACGCTGAAACAGCAGGATGTGGCGGATTTGATCGCGTTTTTGAAGAGCACCTATTAGGTGGCCGTTGACAGCGATAGGACCGATAGGACTGATACGACGGATTGATCAAATCGGTCCTATCCGTCGTATCCGTCAGACAGCCCCCCGCCACCGGATTCCGCGCTTGTGCTATGCTACCCCTTGCCCCATGGGTTGGGCGTATGACGGAAACTTGGAAGTTGGAGGCTGTATCGTGGCTGGAGCGAAGAATGTACTGGGTACCGACCTGCAGGAGTGTTCGCGCGATCCCCTGACCGGTTTTTATCGGGATGGATGCTGCAACACGGGCGCGGATGATATCGGCCTGCACATCATCTGCATCCGCGCGACGGAAGAGTTTCTGGAGTTT
Organism: Candidatus Hydrogenedentota bacterium; assembly: GCA_016791475.1. Lineage (NCBI taxonomy): Bacteria > Pseudomonadati > Candidatus Hydrogenedentota > Candidatus Hydrogenedentota bacterium. The sequence continues at coordinate 83,838 of JAEUWI010000027.1, read as the reverse complement.
TCAAAATCGCGGGGGAACGACCTGAGTACGCCGCGTCCCGAGATGCGCTTCGCGGGCGTGCAGCCGGGGGACCAGTGGTGCCTCTGCGCCATGCGCTGGAAGGAAGCCCTCGATGCGGGCATGGCCCCTCCCGTGGTACTGGAAGCGACCCACATCTCCGCGCTGGAGTTCGTGAACCTGGCGGATCTGCGGGAGCATTCGGTTTACTGAGTCTGGAGGCGGGAGTCTGGAGTCGGTCTGGACGAAGTGGACTGTGAGGACTTGGTGGACAAGCCAACTCACCGATCACGAATTTAAATCAGTCCACATTGTCCACTCAGTCCACAATGTCCACTTCGTCCATGAATCCCACAGGTTCAATCCGCCCTACGCCAGAATCCCCTCGACCACTTTTCCGTGTACGTCGGTCAGGCGGTAATCCCGGCCCTGGCTGCGGAAGGTCAGGCGCTCGTGATCCACGCCGAGTTGATGCAGCAGGGTGGCGTGCAGGTCATGGACGTGCACCGGGTCCCGCGCGATGTTGTAACCGTAGTCGTCGGTCTCGCCCCAGGTAATCCCACCCTTCACGCCGCCGCCCGCGACCATGACGGAAAAGCAGCGGCCATGGTGATCGCGGCCATAGTTGTCCCGCGAAATCCCGCCCTGGCAATAGGACGTGCGACCGAATTCACCGCCCCACACGACCAGCGTGTCTTCCAGCAGCCCGCGCTGTTTCAAGTCCTGGATGAGCGCCGCGGTCGGTTGATCCACATCGCCACACTGGAGAGCGAGGTCCGTGGGGAGGCTGCCATGTTGATCCCAGCCGCGATGGTAAAGCTGGATAAAGCGGACACCCCGTTCGGCCATGCGCCGCGCGAGGAGACAATTCGCCGCATAGGTCCCGCGTTTGTGAACGTCGGGCCCGTAACTCTCGAGCACGGACGGCGACTCGCCGGAGATATCGGTCAACTCCGGTACGGAGAATTGCATGCGATAGGCCATTTCGTACTGAGCGATTCGCGCGTTGATCTCCGGGTCGGCGAACTCTTCCAACTGCGACTGGTTCAGCGCGGATACCGTGTCCAGCATGCGCCTGCGGGCGGCGTCGCTGACGCCGGGGGGGTTTGCCAGATAGAGCACCGGGTCGCCGCTGGGCCGGAGCGTGACGCCCTGATGCTCGCTGGGCAGGAAGCTGGCGCCCCACAAATTTTGCCGTAGGGGCTGGGCGGGACGGCGCGAACTGCCAAAGGAGACGAGGACGACGAATCCGGGCAGGTTCTGATTTTCGCTGCCGAGGCCATAGCTCATCCAAGCGCCGAACGAAGGCCGTCCGGGCAGTTGGCTTCCGGTCTGCATCATGGTCATGCCGGGATCGTGGTTGATCGCTTCGGTGTTCATTGATCGGATGACGCAGAGATCATCCGCCACCTTGCCGAGGTTGGGCAGCAGTTCGCTGAGCCACAATCCGCTCTTTCCGTGTTGCTGGAAGGTGAATTTTGAGGCGGCCACGGGCAGGGTGCTCTGGCCGGAGGTCATGGTGGTGATCCGCTGGCCCATGCGGATGGACGCGGGCAAATCCTGGCCGTGGAAGCGCTCCAGCGTGGGCTTGTAGTCGAAGAGCTCCATCTGGGACGGGCCGCCGGACTGGAAGAGGTAGATGATGCGCTTGGCCTTCGGCGCATGGTGGAAGAGCGGCATGGCGCCTCTGGGCGCAGCACCAACCTGCGGCGCGGCGCCGAGGAGCGCACCGAGGGCGGCGATGCCAATACCGGCGCTGGAGCGCCCGAAGAACTGGCGCCGGGTAAGAAGTTGTTCGTGTTCTTGTTGCGGGTGCATGGGTATTTTCCGTGACTACTGTTAGAATTATAACAAATCAATCTCACGACAGGGCGACAACCTCACGGCGGAATACTGACTCAGGCATGACCGCGGATCTTGGATTGACGGGTCACCGTGATGATTGTATAATTCAGTTGCAGGTCCGAAAGCCGTATGGCGATTAGGTCTTGCCCAAGGGCACTTGGTGTAACGCCAAGTGCCCTTTTTCATGCCCGAATGATGCCATGTGGATCGGCGCGGAATGCCTTCCGTTCAAAGACTGGCTCGATAAGCTTATACGCCTCGTGGAGATTGCTCCGCGTTCTGTTCGGCAATTCCTCTGCCTTCCAGCGAAGCATGGCGTACGCGCAAAAATCGGCAGCTTGAATAAAGTGGCTCTCCCGTGAATCCAGGAAGACTATAGCTTCATGCACGCGATCCAATCGAACGTCTTGGAAATGTCGGCCATCTTCCCATTGCCCATACCGACTCGGAACTAGATTTGAAAAGCGAAGATCTCGCATAAGCCGATTCATTTCCATTTCCTTACCGCCATCACAACAGACTTGAACTGTGCTTTCCCGCTTTCGAGCGGCGACCTGAAGCCGGTTCAATAATCTTCCAAACGCAGTCATCTGGGCCTTGCGATCAGACAGTGTGTTGAATATTTTGACATCAGGAACCCCCGCTATAAGGTTCAGGCACTCAAGGTAGATCTTGACACGCGTTGACCTGAAGATAAGCCTTGCTTCACCAGCCGGTCTGCCTCGGTTGTTTACAAAGTTGGTTGCGTGAAGTTCGTATTCCGGCGAGATTCCGTACCTTTCATCAAGCGAAGCCCGCCAATCGAGCATCATTTTGTTCGCTGCATTCGCACTGCCTCTTGGGATGTAGATTCCAGTGAAGACGTAATGCGTGCTTCCGAATCCCGAATCGTCGATGTAGATGGTATCGCAATCAGTTCTCGGTATCATCCTGACCTCTGCGCCAAAACCAAAAGCAAATTCTTCTTGCCGCGGAAGAGCGTGAAGAATATGGCCCACCGTGAGTAGTTCTCTTCGCTTTCTCTGCAGTCATCTGTGGCTAAAAACCAGTCTCAAAACTGCGTCACCGCCGCGTCGGTATTCATCAGGGCATTCGCCACCAGGGTCCAGGCCGCGAGCTCGGCCGCATCCAGCGCGATGTCGTAATCCGATTCTCCGGTGTCCAATAATTCCCTCGCAGCTTCCGGATCATGTCGATAATCGTCAAGTTGCGCTTCGAACTGGGCCAGGAGCGCGGTCTTCTCGGCGTCGCGTGCGGGACGTGCCAGCAGGAGTGTGCAGGCATAGTCGATGCGCGCGGTAGCATCCGGACCAGACTCTTTCACGATGCGCTCGGCCATGGCGCGGGCGGCTTCGACGTATTGCGTGTCGTTCATCAGCGCCAGGGCCTGGAGAGGCGTGTTGCTGCGGCTGCGGCGAGCGGTGCAGACTTCGCGGTTGGGCGCGTCGAAGAGGAGCATGCCCGGCGGCGCGGCGGCACGCTTCCAGAAGGTGTACAGGCTGCGGCGATACAACTTGTCGCCGTGATCCTGGATAAACTCCTGGGCGGTGTAGCGCAGGCCTCCGCCGCCATAGGCCACGTCGCGCCAGAGGCCCGGTGGTTGATAAGGCAATACGCTGGGTCCACCGAGCGCCTCCACCAGCAGTCCGCTGGCGGCCAGGGCGTTATCCCGGATCTGCTCGGCATCCAGGCGGTAGCGCGGACCGCGCGCCAGCAGGCGATTCTCCGGATCGCGCTCCGCAAGTTCGGGCCGCACGCGCGAGTTCTGACGATAGGTAGCCGAGGTGACGATGCGCCGCTGCAGGGCCTTCATGTCCCAGCCGGACGCGATGAAATCTCTGGCGAGCCAGTCCAGCAACTCGGGATGGCTTGGCCATTCACCCTGCGCACCGAAATCATCGGCGGTGCGCACGAGACCCGCGCCGAAAAATCGCTGCCAGTCGCGGTTCACGGCCACCCGCGCGGTCAGTGGGTTCGCGGGATCCATGAGCCAATTGGCGAGACCGAGGCGGTTCCGTGGCTGGCCTTCGGGCCACCCATGAAGCGCGGCCGGCACGGCGGGCGAAACCGGGTCGCCGGGCTGATCATAGAGCCCCCGCAGGAGAATGTTTGCGGGGCGTGGCTCCGGGAGTTCCTCCATGACCATCGTGGTGGGAATTTGTTTATCGAGCTGGGCCAATTCCCAGGCGCGATCCAGCTCTTCCGCGTGGAGCGCGGGCCACTGATCCCAGTGGCGACTGCGATAGAAGGCGCGCACGGCCCCCTTCTCGCCATCGGATCGCTCGGCGGGATCACGCAGCAGCGCTTGCTCCACATCCAGCGGCATGGGACCGATGGTCTCGCCTCGGCGTGCGAAGAAGAAGGTGTGGGCGTTGAAATCGTAGTAATCCACCGTCTTCACGAGGATACTATTGTCCCCCGACTTCAACTCGATGGTAACGGGGGCCGGGTGCGCACCCACTTCGCCGCGCTGGGCTTCTTTATCCAGGACAAGGCGGCCGTTGACCCAGAGGCGTACCGCATTGCGGTTGTCCAGCGACAGATTCATGGTACGCGGGGACGGTGCGGTGACCGTCCGATGAAACCAGGTGGCGCAGGTTTTTCCGCTCAAGTTGTGGGCGACGCCATCGGCCAGGCCGCCGGGGAAGGCGATCCACTTGGCGCGCCCGTCATCATACGTCGCGCCCAGATCAATCTGATCTGGATCAACGTCGCTGGAGGCCAGCGCCTCATCACCCGAGGCCGCGATATAGGGTCCGTTCACGAGCCAGCCACCGACGGTCGCCGGAAGGAAGGCGGGGTCGCTGGAGATACGGAGATCGATTCGGTCGCGCGCGGCGGCCAGAGCCACGCCGCGGAGCACCACCCGGATGCGCGTACGCTCCGCAAAACTGAAGGGAGAAGCAGGAACGAAGACGGCACTTGTGGCATCGGGTCCGGTGGCGACAAAGATGGACTCCGCATTGCCATCATGGGCTGATTTCACGCCATCACATGTGGCCGTGCTTTCGGCAATGGGAATGCGTGCTTCGGGCGCTTCGCCCGCCGTGGGCGCGATATGCAGCTCGACTTCGGCGAGGCCAACATCCGCACCGGGAGCTACGTCCAGGCGCAGCGCGGTGATGTCCCGCAGATTCGTATCACTGACAAAAACAAGGCCGGGCGCGGCGGTGTCTTCGGATAGGACCGGGGATTCCAATTCAATCCAGCGCGCGTTTATCGCGCTCCGCTCAGCCATCTCCCACTGCGCCTGGGCCGATTCCAACGCGGGATCGTCGTGAAGCTTGCGTTCGCGGATGGCCGTCAATGCAGCTTCCAGGCGGGCCGTCTCGGCCTGCTGCGCGGGCAGCGGGGCCTTGATGCGCGGCAGCGAGTTGCCATCGAGCTCGGTGCCGAAGAGTTTTGATTCCTCTTCGGCGACATTGTTGAAGTAGGCGTAGAACTCGTAGAACTCTTTCTGGGAGATGGGATCGTATTTGTGGTCGTGACACTGGGCGCACTTCATGGTGAGGCCGAGCCAGGTTGTAGCCGTGGTGTCGACGCGATCCACCACATTCTGCACGCGGAACTCTTCAAAGATTGCGCCGCCCTCCATCATGATGGGGTGATTGCGGTTGAAGCCCGTGGCGATGCGCTGCTCCAGTGTGGGCTCGGGAAGGAGATCGCCCGCGAGCTGCTCAATGGTGAACTGGTCGAAAGGCATGTTTGCGTTGAAGGCGCCGATCACCCAGTCGCGATAGCGCCACATGGTGCGGGCAATGTCGGCGGCGTAGCCGTTGGTGTCGGCGTAGCGCGCAATATCCAGCCATTGGCGCGCACGGTGCTCGCCATGGCGCGGTGAAGCCAGAAGCCGCTCCACCACCTTTTCGTAGGCGTCGGGAGCGGCGTCATGAACAAATGCCGCGACTTCATCAGGTGTCGGGGGGAGTCCGGTCAGATCGAGCGTCACGCGCCGGATCAGGGTGTTCCGGTCGGCTTCGGGCGCGGGGCCGACGCCTTCGGCTTCGAGGCGCGCCAGGATAAAATTGTCGATCGGGTTGCGGGGCCACGCGGCATTGGTCACCGTGGGCGGCGCGACTTCCGCAGGCGGGATAAAGGCCCAGTGGGCCTGCCACGCTGCGCCCTCGCTGATCCAGCGCGCGAGCGTCTCCTTCTGTGCGGCCGTCAGAGACTTGGCGGAGTCCGGTGGTGGCATCAAGTCGTCGGGTTCGGCCGAATTGATTCGTTGGAGCAGGACGCTCGTCGAGGTGTCACCCGGCACGATGGCAATGGTCCCGGAGGGCAGCGCCTGTTTCGCGGCACTTTCCTGATCCAGCCGCAGACCCGCCTGGCGCGCCGGGGCGTCGGGCCCGTGACATGCGAAGCAGTTGTTGGAGAGGATGGGAAGAATATCGCGGTTGTAGGACAGGGGTTCCGTCGCCGCGGCGGAAAAGCCGCTCACGAGGGCACAGACGGCGATAACCGGAACGACTCGGGTTGGATCGAACAAGGTCTGGACTCCACGGGTGCTGCATTGAGAGACTGAATCGCCATCAATCTTACTCCATCCATGACCTGCGCGTCCTCCTTGAGAAAATGCCTCTTCTCCACCCCCCAGTCCGTTTACTGCAACATTGCCCTGCACCCATACCGCACGGGGAATGCTTGCGCCGAATCCGCGCGATTCCCGAGGGGAATTCAGGTAAGATAGGCCCAGACTTTAATCACCCACTGCCCCACGTCTGGAGAACGCATCCCATGTCATCTCGACTCTGGCGCGCCGCGCTGGTTCTCGTGTCCCTGTTTGCCGCGGGCGCACCCGCCGCCGATGTTTCCATGCTGCCCCACGGTGGCGCCCCCGCCGCGCTGTCGGCCGGTTATTTTCCGGATCGGGTTCATGAATTCGTGTGGCGCAACTGGAACGCCGTGGTGCCCGCGAAGATAGCGGAAGTCCTAGGTGCGACCGAAGCGCAGGTCACCGAAATCGCCACGTCCATGGGTCTGCCCGCAAAGCCTGATGTGCCCCGCGCGATGATGGAACGCGGCTATGTGACCATCATCCGTCGCAACTGGCACCTCCTGTCCTATGAGCAGTTGCTCCAGCTCCTCGATTTCACGCCGGAGCGGCTCCATGTGATGCTGCGGGAGGAGGACTTTCTCTGGCACAAGCTTGGCCAGTTGAAGCCCGTCGCGGATCCGCTGCGCTATGTCGCGCCGAGCGATGCTGTGAAAGCGCGTGCGGCGGAGATTCGCGCCGTGGTGGAGGGGGACTTTGGCGCGAAGATCAACGAGCCCGGCGAGCCGCGCTTCGATTTTGCGCGCTACCTGAGCGAGCCCGTGGCCAACTTCACCCCGCCACCCGCGTCTCCCGAGGGCGAGGTGCCCTTTCAGCGTATCGTCCATTCCTATGTGGCGGTCTTTGGTGACCCGCTCATCCATCCAGAACTGGACCCTTATCCCGATGGCTTTCTGCAGCGCCTGTCCCAGTCGGGCATCAACGGCGTCTGGCTCCATGCCGTGCTGCGCGATCTGGCCCCCGGCGGCGCCACCTTCCCCGAGTTTGGCGAGGGCCACGAGGTGCGCCTCGCCAACCTCCGCAAGATGGTGGAGCGCGCGGACAAGTTCGGCGTAAAGCTCTACCTCTACATCAATGAACCGCGCGGCATGCCCCATGCCTTCTTCGAGAAGCACCCGGAACTGGCGGGCACAAAGAGCGGTGAGCTCACGGCCCTCTGTACCTCGGTGCCCGAAGTGCGCCAGTGGATGGGCGCTTCCCTGGCTCACATTTTCCGTGAGGTGCCCGGCCTCGGCGGCATCTACTCCATCTCCGCATCGGAAAACTTGACCAATTGCGCGTCGCACGGTGGCCAGAGCGGTTGCCCGCGATGCAAGGAGCGCACCGACACGGATATACTCTCGGAAGTCGTCGCCATTCAGGAAGAGGGCGTCCATCGGGGCGATCCGAAGGCCAACGTGCTCATCTCCGACTGGGGCTGGCGTGGCCATGGCGACTCGGTGGAAATCATCGAGCAACTGCCGGACAACATCTGGCTCATGTCGGTCAGTGAATGGCATCTGCCTATTTCGCGCGGCGGTATTGAATCCACCGTGGGCGAGTACTCCATCTCCGCTGTGGGACCCGGTCCGCGCGCCGTGCCCCACTGGCAACTGGCCCAGAAAATGGGCCTGAAAACGGGTACAGAGATTCAATTTAACAACACCTGCGAGATTGCCACGGTCCCCTACCTGCCCGTGATGGATCTCGTGGCGGAGCACTGCAACAACCTGCTGACCAAGGCCAACCTGGACGCCATGTTCATCGGCTGGACCATGGGCGGCCACCCCTCGCCCAACATCGAGTTGGCCCAGCGCCTCAGCCGCAAACCCGCACCAAGTATTGACGCCGTGCTGAACGAGATCGCGACGGAACGCTACGGCGCCGAGGGCGCGCCTCTCGCGCGGCAGGCCTGGACCGGCATGAGCGAAGCCTTCCGCGAATACCCCTTCCATATTAGCGTGGTCTACACCTGCCCCGTGCAATGGGGCTCGGCCAACCCGCTCTACGCGGAGAAGACGGGCTACAGCGCCACCATGTGGGGCATTCCCTACGACAACCTCGACGGCTGGCGCGGACCCTACCCCGCCGATATCTTCGCGGACCAGTTCGAGAAAGTCGCCCAGGGCTGGAAGCCGGGCATCGAGGCTTTGACGAAGGCCGCCGCAACCGCGCCGGACCACATGAAAGAAGCCGTCGCGACCGACCTGCGCTATGCGAAAGCCGCCGCGAACCACTTCCAGGCCGTGGCCAACCAAAGCCGCTTCACGGCCGCCCGCGACGCCCTCGTCGATCCCACCGCCACCCGCACGCCGGAAGCGACGGAGGAATTGCGGCAACAGATGCGCCAGGCGGTGGAATCGGAGTTGGTATTGGCGAAGGAGCTCTACGAGCTGGTGAAGGAAGATTCAAGGATTGGATTCGAGCCTTCCTGCCAGTATTTTTACTTGCCGCTGGATTTGGTGGAGAAGGTGGTGAATTGTCGGTGGTTGCTGGAGAAAATTTAAGACCGAAGGGGACGGACACGCGCTCGCCACTTGTGCGAGCGCGTGTTGCGTTTTATCTTGAAGGTGATTGCACGTTGAAGCAGAGTTGTCAACGCGCGTGCCTGTCCCGGTGGATGGGGGTAGCGACTTCGAGGTGACCTGAATGCCGACTCCGTCATTGACCTTGAATTCAATCTGGTTGCCTCAATCCATCGTCTCCAGGGTCAAACTACTTCACTCATTTCAACCACCTGAAAGTGAACCTTCCGTTCCACGCGACGTAGTAGAGATGGACCGTAGCCATTGCTGCGGATGTCACCGGGCCATGGTTCCCCCTTCGGAGCACCGAGTATGAAAATCCGGCAAGCCGTCAAGCACCTGCTGTTCGCGTCAACCGCCGTCACGGCGTTCGCGTTTCTCGCTCCGTGGAATTGGATCGCACCACCGCCGGAGCCGCCACGTGTCGAGCGGCTCATTGATCCAGTTTTCCACCTACGTCCGCACAAGGACCCCTATCGAAATGACATCCTGGACTCCGTGCTTCAGGCGTCGAAACCGATCGACGCGACCATGGTGCCGCTGCAGCGTGATGTGGGCATCTATCTCGTGCCCGGTCCACCGCTACCTTGGAACGACCAATACATGGGCAGAAAGGTACGCCTCTACAACAACACGGGCGAGACCAGGGTAATCCCCACCATCGATTTTGTGCTGTATGCGATTCCGGAGGTCATGGACAGCGAAGGGCGGTGGCGCGCCTTGGAGAGCTACTTCAATGGTTTCTGCAACTTCAGTTACTTCGGTGTGAATCTTGAACCCCAACACTACTGGGAATTTGTGGTCCCGATTTACAGCGGAAGCTTTCATACGCGAATGCGCTACGTGCTGTCGCTGGGTGGCGACAAGGTCGTGTATTCCGAGGAGTTCGACGGCTCTGTTGCACCGTAGCTTCTGGGCACAGCCTGGGAATCAGAGCGAAAACGGCCTGAACCCATATTGGGCTTTGTGATGCCCGGAACCACGCAACCGCTGTGAAGCCGAAAAGGGGGCATGGCATGCCCCGTTCCCATCAGTCCGCGAACAGGTACTTCCCATACGCCACCACATCGCGCAGCGTCGAGTACACATCCCGCGTCGAATACACCCGCGAATGGGCCGTGCCGACGCGCGCTATCCCCGCCTGCTTCAAGGCCAGGCGGCAACGGCTGATGTGGAAGAACTGGCTTACGACGATCACCGATTCAAAGCCATGTGCGTCGCAGATTGCGGCGAAATTCTTCGCGGAGGCCGCCGTATTGATCCCCTCATTGTCAATAACGATATCCTGCTCGGGCACTCCCTGCGCCATCAGCCAGGCAGCCATAACTGTGCCCTCGTAGTGCCCCTCTTTGCCCAGCCCGCCGCTCACCACGATCTTGGGAACGAGCCCCGATTTGTATAGCTCCATTCCGCGCTCCACGCGCCCCCGGAGTCGGGGGGAAAGCGTTCCGTCGGGGAATACCGAGTTCCCGAGGACGAGCGCGGCGTCGGCCTTGAAGAGGTCGTCGGTAAAGCCATCCAGGACGAGGGCCGAAATGGCGACGAGGAGCGGCAGCATCAATAAAGCCAAAACACGGGAAAGCATTCGAAACTTTTTGCGCACGGACAGGACTCCCTCCAATTGCCGAAATGGTTTCGGGAAGTGAATGCCCCCTACTGCGCGAAAGTTCCAGCAATCGAAGGGGAACGCGGGGACGTACCGCCGCAGGTGTCCCCGACCCACGCAGTACCACGCCATCCAGCAAAACCCCGACGGGCGAAGCGCGCGCCGGAGCGGCGGCATGTCCCTACTGCGCAGCCTCTTCCCGCTCGGCGATACCTTTCAGCGTTTCCAGGCCCACTTCCCAGTCACCGCCGACCATCTTGTCCATGTCGATAAAGAGGCCCACAATCCGGGGCATCAGGGCGTCGCTCTTGCCATCCATGCTCCAGGTAATGCGGCGATGCTCGCCTTCGTCGTCCACGCGCCATTCCACGTGGTTGTCGCACTTGAAGGGGCGATCGAATTGGAGGCTCATGTCGATGGACCGTCCGGGGTTAATGGCGGTGATGGTCATGCGGCCCGCCCCGACGTCTTTGTTCCCTTCCCAGGCATAGTGCGCGCCGATACCGTTGGAGGGGGCACTCAGCTCCATCTTCATGTCGAGATCGCGCTTGTTGTAGGGCGACCACTCATCCCAGCGACCAAGATCGCTGAAGATCGCAAATACCGTATCGGCGCTGGCCGTGGTGATAATGCTGCGCTGGTAGCCTATGTCCGTGGGCCGCATGGAGGCCGCTATGACGACACTTATAACCAGAAACAGGAGCAGGGCCACAATGCCCAACAAAATGTACATGGGATTACCTCACAGTTTCTTCGGGTGGTTTCAGTAGCGCATTTTCGTCTCAGGGACGGCAGGAACAGGGTGATCTCAGTGCCTGAGCGTATTTCTTCATATGCCACATCAAACGGGAGCGCGGGTTTTCTTACCCGCGTATCGTGCGACGAAGTCGCACGAAACATCACGGACTGGAAAGTCCGTGCTCCCGCTTTCCGATACCTTCACACACGCACAGGTTTCCGCTGTCCCTGCCATCACTGCCGTCCCTGTGATCCGCCGTCAGCCCTTCATTTCCGGTGTTGTCACCATCCAGCCCATGCCGAACTTGTCCTGGACCATGCCGAAGCAGGGCGACCAGAAAGTCTCGCCGAGGGGCATGGTCACCTGGCCGCCCTCGCACAGCGCATTGAAGACGCGCTCGGCGGCTTTTGCATCGGGCACGGTATAGGAGAGGCAGAAGCCTTTGAATGGCGCGTCATCGCCCTTGCAGTTGCCATCGGACAGCATGATGATGCCATCCCCCACGCGCAAGGATGCATGCATGACCTTGTTCTCCATACCCGGCGCGAGCATGTCGGGCGGCAGGGGATCGGGGCACTCGCTGAACCGCATCAGCATTTCGAGCTTTGCGCCGAGGGCACTGGTGTAGAACGCGATGGCTTCTTCACAGCGGCCTTCGAAAAACAGGTAGGGTTGGATATCCATGGTTTGCTTCCTCATTCCAGTTGGTGTTGGTTGTATTCAGGCCGCCTCGGGCGGCCATCGACTCCAGGTTTCTTGCGCTACCGGACCACGTCGGCCAGACGCTCAAGCATCTGGAGCCAGCCCGCATGGGCGCCCGTACGCACGGCAACGGATTCGAGCGCATTCTGGTGGAGCGAGAGCATCGTCTGCCCGTCCTCCTCGGCGAACTCCACGATGACGATCGTCTCGGCGGGCCAGTCGGCGTCTTTGCCCGCATCGTCGGAATCGAGAAGCCGGCCCTCTTCGTCGCAGAGCGCCATGGAGAAGGCGATCCGCTTTGGCGCATCGATTTCGTGGTACGTGCCGGTGCACCAGCAGTCGGGATAGTCCGGATTGCGGATGCAGAGCAGAAAAGTACCGCCGGGCTGAAAGTCAAAATGGCGTAATTCCACCGTGCATCCGTGGGGCGCGTACCAGCGCTTCAAGGCGTCTGCGGAACTCCACGCGGCGAACACGGTCTCGCGCGGCGCGTAGTACAAGCGCGAAAGATGGACCATCTTGTCGGTCAGATCGATTTCGGGCAGAACGGTGGTTCTCATGGGTGTTTCCTTTCCATGGCGCGGGCGCTCTACGGCGCCTTTTCGCCACTCATTTCGGTTTGCGCAGGGGGATCAGATCGCGGATTCGCGCGTCGCGCAGGAAGAGCCCGCCCCACAGTAATACGCCAAAGACCAGCGGGCCGATGAAGCCTTCCTCCGCGCGCACGTGGGTCACGATGGCACCACCCAGATATCCCGTGAGCAGGATCGCGCCCAGCACGGCCGTCTGCGGGATGAGGTAGAGGACGGTGCAGATCAGTTCCACAATACCGATGGGCATGATCACGCCTGCGGGAAAGCCCATCGCCGCAAAGCCATCCGTCACCGCCTTGGCCTTTGAGATCTTCATGCCCGCGCTCATGAGCAGCATCAGCACGGGTATGGCGCTCATGATGTAGCTGACCCACAGGACGACTTTCGATTGAGAGGGCGGCGTGCTTTCGGGTTCCATGGTGTTTTCCTTTCCAGGTTTATTGTCAGTACTTGCTTATTTGAGAACGCTCAGCGCAGTCCCGCCAGCGCCGCTTCCAACTTGTCGATCATTTCGACCCATCCCTGGGTGCATGCGCTTATCTCGCTCGCGGGGATGCCTTCATGGTGAAGTTTGAAGCGGGTTCCATCCCCCGCTTCTTCAAACGTCAACGTTACATTCAAGATCGCAGGATAGATATCACCCATGCCATAGTAGGCGCCGGAAACCACGTTGCCCTCCGGGTCCGCGAAGGAGTCCGTGAATACAATGCGCTCCATCGGGACGATTTCCGTGTAACTACCCGTGCTCCACATTTCTTTGCCGTCGGGCATCCGCATGCAGAAGTGATACTTGCCGCCCGTGCGAAAATCGATGGTGGCGGCGGGTGAAGTGAAGGTCTTGGGCCCCCACCACTTCATCAGGTTTTCCGGCTCGCTCCAGCAGCGCCACACCTGTTCGCGGGGCGCTTTGAAGAGACGCTCGATGATAATGCTTTCTGTTTGCGTTGCGCTTGGCATCACACCTGCTCCTCAGTTGACCGGCGCGGCTTCCGCGGCGGCTTTCATGGCCGCGAGGCCCTTCTCAAAATCGCCGCCGACCATGGCGTCCATGTCGATAAACAGGCAAAAAGCCTTGCCCACGAAGTTGTTCTTTCCCGCCATGCTCCAGGTGACGGCGGTACCGTTGCCCTCGGGCTTGAAGCTGAATTCCGCAGTGTTGGTGGCCGCCATGGGCTTGATGAATTCCAGTTGAATACCGACCTGTTCTGGCGCGCGGCTTTCCAGGATGGTCATCTTCCCCTCGCCCACGTCGCTGTTGCCAACCCAGGTGTAGATGGCGCCCGCACCCGATTCCGGCCCCTCGAATGTGGTCTTCATCGCGGGATCCAACTTGGCCCAGGGGCTCCACTTCTCCCACTGGTGAAAATCGTTCACCAGCGCAAAAACCGTCGGCGGCGGCGCCGCGATAGTCGTGCTCCGCTCGATGCTGAACTCCGACGGCTGCATGGCCACGGTTACCGCCAGGATCCCGATCAGAGCCGCGAACAGCCCCAGCGCAATCATCAATTTCTTCAGCATGCTTTTGAACTCCCGTGTTGGGGACAGCCGCTTCAAGACTGTCCCGCCGCCTCACTTACGCCGGACGGTCACTTTCCGCCCGCATTTCTTTCAAATAATCATCCAGTCGGTCAAAACTGCCCTCCCAGAAGGCACGGTATTGGTCCACCCAAGCCGAGGCTTCTTCCAATGGCTTCGCCTCCAGGCGACAAGGCCGCCACTGGGCGTCGCGCCCGCGCTTAATCAGCCCGGCCCGCTCCAGCACCTTCAGGTGCTTGGAAATCCCCGGCAGGCTTATCTTGAAGGGCTTCGCCAATTCGGTAACGGACATCTCGCCCGTGGCCAGGCGCGACAGGATAGCGCGTCGCGTGGGGTCGGCCAGGGCGGCAAAGGTTAAGCTCAATTGATCGGCAGACATAATTCACCATCCGGTTAAGTAACTAAATGGCAAAATACAACAAATGGAGCACTTTGTCAAGATAACCTATTTCGGTCCGGCCCGCACCGGAAATTTCCAGTGCCCGTGAGACTCATTTCCCTTATCTACCACTACGACGAACGGGGATCGGGGAAAAGGACAGGGGGGCCGGATTCTTTTGAGACGACTGTTTAGGACCCTTCTCGTGTTTGCAGGAACGACAGGAACAACAGCGACGGCTGAACTGGTTCACCACCTGTAGTCCCTGTTGTCCCTGCAATTTTCAAGCGAACACTGGCGCTTTCCCTACAAGCCCTGAATCGCCCCATAGAGTCCCGTCCAGAAATCGGTAAACACCTTGGGCGGCTCGGGCGAATCCATGTTCCGCTGCGTGAGCAGAATGCCGATGACGCCATTTTTCGGATCGGTACGGGCCGAAGTACCCAGGCCACCGTCCCAGCCGAATCGGCCCGGATGCTCGAAGATCGCACCTCGGGAAATACCCACCTCCATCCCGAGGCCCCAACTGGTATGCTCATTGAAAAAGAAGGGATTCGCCGCCCGCTGCGCGGGGGTGAGCTGGTCCGACGTCATGAGCGACACGGTCACTTCCGAAAGGATCCGCTCCTCTCCGAAGCGACCGCGATGAAGCATCATCGTGCAGAACGCGTGATAGTCGTCCGCCGTGGACACCAACCCGCTGGCGGCGGCGGGAAAGGCGGGTGGTGTGGCCCATTCGCTGTTTGGCGCGCCATCGAAGATTTCCAATGCGCCCGTCTCGGGATTCGCCCCGTAGGACGTTGCCAGGCGATGCAACTTATCCGGCGGCACGTGGAATCCTGTGTCCTTCATACCCAGTGGGTCGAAGATTCGCCCCCGCATGAACAACGCCAAGGGCTGGCCCGCCGCGCGCGAAATGAGCACACCCAGCACATCCAGGCCGAGGTCATACATGAATTGTTCACCGGGTTGGCACATCAGCGGCAACGCGCCGAGACCACGCATCCACGTATCGGAATCGGGCAACGACTGTGGGTGGGGCGGTCCCTGCAGGATGCCCAGCGCATTGATGGCCTCCTGAATCGGCCAGCCCTTTGTGTTCGCGAAGATGTATCCGAAGCCCATGCGCAGCGTCAGCAGATCGCGCACCGTAATGGCGCGCGCCGCAGGGACGGTGTCGTCCAGCGGACCGTCGATCCGCCTCAGCACGCGGCGGTTCGCGAGTTCCGGCAGCCAGGGGTCCACGGGACCGTCCAGTTTCAGCACGCCCTCGTCCACCAGAATCATGGCCGCCACGGCGGCCACGGGTTTGGTCATGGAAGCGATACGGAAGATCGCGTCGCGCCGCATGGGCTTGGCGTCGCCCGCGGCCAACGTGCCCGCCTCGTGCATGTGGACCTCGCCACGGCGACTGGCCAGCGCGACGAGACCGGGGATGCCTCCCGATTCGACGTGGCGCGAAAGAGTCGTACGCCATGCGTCCATTTTGGCTGAATTGAAACTTTCAGTCATTTGTCTTCTCCGAGAATTTCCGAACTTTCACCGCCGGTAGCGGAGGGTTTTCCCACAGATCTCGCAAGGTGAGGAACTGTGCTTGTCTTATCTGTGCCGATCGGTGTGGATCTGTGGGAAAGATTTTGAATGCGACCAAAGGCTGCCCTGCGAACCTCCGCGCGCTTCCGTCCTCAAGATTCAATCGCCAGCCAGATCTCGAAGCCGCCATCGCCCGTGAGGGGGTCGAAGCTCTCCCGATAGCACTCGACCGCCGGTGCGTTCGCGGCCTTGTGGCCCGAGCGCGGCAGCCATTCACTCCAGATAGTGTGGAGCGCGCGCTGTATGGTGGAAATGTTCTCCTGGACCGTGAAGATCGCATAGCGGTGCGCGGGAATCCGGACATGGCTGAACTCGCGGGGCAGCCCTTCCGCATCGCTTGCCTCGATGCCGCAGAGGTAATCGAACTCGTTGTTGTCGAAGTTGAAACAAACGCCATAGGCCGGGCCATCGATGCCACCGGGGATCTTTCCCACGTAGCGGCTGAAGCGCTCCCACTGGGACGGGATCTCGCCGGTGTTGCCCATGGTGTAGCGCTCGCAAAGTCCGACGACAAGACGGGGCGGCAGATCCGCCAGGCGCGGGGGATCAAGGGCGATGGGTTCCATCGTGGGGGCTCCTTGTTATGGGTCGTATGGGTCTTATGGGTCGTATGGGTCGTATGGGGCATTAGGAATCGAGAGTGTACTCCAGACTCCAGACTCTATCCTTCATCCGCACCCGCAACAGCCTGTTTTAGTCGCGACCGCCTCATACCGGTCATGATGGCGTACCCAGTCCATGATTTCCACCTCATTGCGGCCTCTGGGTGTCATGTCGAGCCAGTTGTGCGCCGCAATCAAAATATCGCCGCCACGCGCGTAGGTCGAGTAGGTGTGATAGACATCGCCCGACGCATCCTTGTAGAAGACACTGATGCCCGGCAACTCCGGGTAAGTTCCGTCGAAGGGCTCGTAGTTGTAGGTCGTGTGGCCCTTCGCCATGCTTTCCTCCGTGAAGGAAACGCCGTAGTCGAAGTTGAAGTCGTTTCGAGCGGAGGACACCCAGTTGAATTTCCAGCCCATGCGTTTCTTGAAGGCCTGAAACTCCGCGAAGGGCGCGCGGGACACCGCCATCAAGGTCACATCGTGATGGGGCAAGTGAAGGTTTACCGCGTCGATGTTGTCGGAGATAAAGGAACAACTCTTGCAGCCCTCCTCCCAGCCGGGACCGAACATGAAGTGATAAATCACCAGTTGGCTACGCCCATCAAAGAGTTCCGCGAGGGTCACATCGCCATCGGGCCCCTCAAACACGTAGTTTTCCTCCACCTTGATCCAGGGTAGTTCGCGGCGGGCGGCGCAGACCTGATCGTACAGCCGGGTCACTTCCTTCTCTTTGGCCATCAGGGCCTTGCGCGCCGCCAGCCATTCAACGCGAGCAACGACGGGATGTCCGGTCAGGGGTTCTTGTGTTGCGATCATGATCATTCTCCTTTATTCATCGTTGGTTTACGTGTAGTCTTCCAGCATTTCATCACGTGGCGGGCACCACGGGCCGCACTTCAATCGTCAATCCGTGCGCCAGCCCCGGCCAGCTCTGGGCAATCGCCACGGCCTCTTCCATGCCGTGGGCGCGCAGATGCACATAACCCGCAATCGCCTCCTTGGACTCCATGAACGGCCCATCGGACACGAAGCGACCTTTATGGTGCCGTACGATACGACCCTCAACACTCAGGCGCATGCCTCCGTCGGTCATGCCCTTCGCGTCGAGGTTGTCGAACCAGGAGGAGAGCTGACTCATGATCCGGTCGATCTCGTCCCGCGACATGCCGCGGTCCCAGACGGTGCTGCGAAAAAACAACAGGTAGTCCTGTGGCGTGGCTTCGGTGATCATTCGCGGAATCTTTCGGAATTGCGGGGAAGTCAGTAGCGGCACGAATTACGGGAACATTAGAACACTCAGGCGTGATGGCAAGCTGCGGACTTTCCCGCCGAATCTGTAATCCCTGTCGTCCCGGCAATCGGGAAGTTCTTCCGCAAGCATTCGGGGGGCTGAGTGCAACACCTTCGCCGCGCGGCACGATACACCAGAAAGATCAGGGAAGCGGCACACACCAGCGTCAGCGCCCATCGCAGGGCCGAAACCACGGGAACGGCCAGGCCGATGCCGGTCCAGAGCGCGATATATGCGGCAAGGCAGGCCGGACACTTGGGCAGCACGGCGAGTAGCGCGCCCGGCACAGCCCAGGCCGCCAGTGTCATTCCGCGCCACCCCGGCGAGCGGGCAGGCGGGACCAGCACGAGTGATTTCATCAGAAAGCCTCCTTTTCGTTTCGCGGCGTACCCAGGTTGGACGGCGCGGCTTCGTCTGCCCCAACGACGAATCAGGAGGACGGGAAAGGACATTCCGGATCGGACGGTACAAAGTCAGGTGCGCTACGGACCT
Organism: Candidatus Hydrogenedentota bacterium; assembly: GCA_016791475.1. Lineage (NCBI taxonomy): Bacteria > Pseudomonadati > Candidatus Hydrogenedentota > Candidatus Hydrogenedentota bacterium. The sequence continues at coordinate 65,401 of JAEUWI010000027.1, read as the reverse complement.
AAATCCCCGGCACGAAACAGCGGATGGTGCCGTCCTCCACGGGCACGAGGATTTCCGGCACGCCGTCCGCCTGGAGATCCGCCAGAATGGGCGCACCGACAGCCCGGCCCGGATTGCAGGTCCACTCCACGACGGGCGCGCCGTTGGACTCGCCCAGGAGGTACAACTTGCCATCCCCCGCGCCAAAGAGCACCTCACCCCGGCCGTCACCATCGATATCGCCCGAGGCCAGGTCGCTTAGCGGCGCGGGAAAAGCCTGTTCCCAGCGCACGTGGCCACCGTGGTTCATCTCCGTCAGGGGCGCGTCCGGGGGACAATTGTGGCATTTCCCATCGGTGGGCGCGGCATTGAAAGCGCGGAGCTTCCCGTCCACGCGGCTCTGGACAATTTCGAGCTTGCCGTCGCCGTCGAAATCGGTAATACCGGGCCAGGCGGAGGCGGTGGTGCTCCGGCTGAGGCCCCAGTGCCAGATGGGCAGCCCCTCCAAATCCGTTAGGATGGCGTTGGCGAAGGCCTTGTGGTGGAAAACCTGGGGCTTGCCCAGTCCGAGAAAATCGGCGGCAATAGGAGACGCGTAGGCCTGCCAGTGCCCGGGGATATAGTCCGAGAAAATCTGAAGGGGCGTCAGGTCGCGGTTGCGAACCACATCCACGATGCCATAGAAGTTCTCAGAGGCCGCGAGGAGATCGTCCGCCCCGTCGCCGTCATAATCCAGCACCGCCGTGGGAATGTGGAGCACAAACTTGACCTTGGCGCCCTCGGCGTAGGCACCGTGTTCCGTGCGAAAGTTGTCCCGTAACCAGAGTTGTTCACCCGTCTTGCCATCATAAGCCACGACGCCGTTGCGGTTGCCCACGCCGCGCTCGTAATAGATTGCGAGCCACCGGCCCCGCGCCGGTCCCAGGGAACCGGAGGGGCCCACCTTGAGAGCGGTGGCATTCTCTATCAGACCGAAGCGACGGTGCACGTGACCGCTCCCGTCGAGAAACACACACTCGGGCTTCTCCTGTTCGCCCAGCAAACCCGCCACCACTTCGTTGCTCCCGTCGCCGTCCATGTCGCACACGGACCACTCCCCAAAGACACGCTCGGCGAGTACGCGCTGGTCCGCGCCGGTCGCATCGAAAGACAGGAGCCTGTCGGACGCGTCGCGTACAAGGATTCGCCGTTGACCGCCGAGATCGGCCACGATAGCCGGCGGCGCGAGGTAGCTGGGCGCCCGGGCGATGGTGTAGCGATAGGTTTCCACATCACCCTTCATCACCACAACGGCGTCTTCCTCCTTTTTCACCACCTCCGCCGGCGGATTTGGCTCGGGCACGTTGTTCAGGGCCGGATGGACCGATACGGCTTCGCCCCGCTCCACCCCACCCGCGCCCAGGACACAGGCAAAGACGCCATCGGAAAAACGCAGCAGGAACGCGCCGCTGTCGGGCGCGAGCCGCCACACGGTGCGATTGCCACCCTCGCTCCGGCCAAGATCGCCCGCGTCGGGCAGAGGCGCGAGCAGGGGCTCCACCCCGTCGCCGCGCCAGAGGTCTACGAAGGCGTCGTTCTGCCAATGGGCAATCCGCAAGGCGTCCCCCTGCTCCAGCAGAATTTCAGGGCGACCATCACCATCGAGATCGTCCAGCCCCAGGACCTCCAGACCCGATTCCTCAAAGCGCTTCGCGCCGTCGGTCCCGTCAAGCACTACGAGCCAGGTCTTGCCGTCGCTGTGTTCGTTGGTGATGGCCGCGAGGACGTAGCGCCGTCCGTCGCCCCCGAGATCGAGAAAGGGATCAGGGGCGCCGGGCGCGATCTTCACCTGGGTCTGGTATTGATCTTCCACGCCGCCGGCGATGTAGCGCCAAACCACGTTCGCCGCGCCACCCGCCACGTCCACCCGCTCGACGCCGGGGATATGGGGATTAATCGAGAGCAGGGACGGGGCCGCGTCGCGCTCGACGGGCAGCATGGCCAGGGTGGCGTTGTAGGTTCGGATCATGGGCCACTCGATCTTGAGCTTCAGCGCATTATTCTCCAGATCGAAGAACCAGGCCTGCTGGTGGGACACCATCACCATTTCGGCGTGACCGTCCTCGTCATAGTCCGTGAAGAAATGTTTGGGTTTGAACAGCATGCCCTCCAGCCGCTGGTCGAAGCGGGGGTTTGGCTGGATCACACCATTTTCAAAAGTCAGGAGAATGCCCTGACCGCGCATGTTGCCCCCGAACTGAACACTCGGATGATCCCCGCTCCACCACGCGCAAAGCTGGATACCGGGGACGCCGGGAAGGATGGCCCCCAGCCGCTCTTCGGCGCCGAATACATCGCTCATGGAATACAGCTTCACCGCCTGGCCCGTGGCCCCCGCCAATACCCACCGGGTAGTCTCCAGGCCGGTGTCGGACCACGCCAGAATGCCTCGGGTGCCGTCGCCCGCCAAATCGCGCACATCGGTGATCTTGGCGTTCGGCAGGTTGGCCGCTTCCCAGCGCTGTGACCCGTCGCGCCCCAGGCACACGATGCTCTGGTCACGGGTCAGCAGAATCTCGGCCAGGCCATCGCCGTCCACATCGGCCACGCGCACACGTTCCTGCTTCTTCTCCTTCGCGCCCAGATCGATGGACCAGACTTCCCTGGGGGGCGCACTGAAAGGACCGGGGCCCGGATAGATGCCGGTGAGCTGGGGATCGTGGCGATAGAAGGGCCACTCGCCGGGTGCGGCGGCGGCCGGAAGTGTTGCCATCACCAGCAGTGTGACGCCAAAGAAATTGAGCGTTGACCTCATGGCATCTGTCTCCCTTCGATTCCTTCGACCGATTGCGACCGCGTCCTCACCCAAAGGAGGACCGGGAAGCCCATCGGCCCGCTTGACTCGCTCCATGGCCTCCGCCTATAGTGCGCCGCATGAACACTACCACACAACAATACGCCAAAAAAGTCCTCCTTCCATCAACCTTGTTTCTACCCGCTCTGGCCGCCGCGCTCTGGGCGGGCGGACTGACGGGAACGCAAAGCTTCCTCGCGGTGCTGCTGGCCATCGGCCTGGCGCTGGGGGCGTTCTGCTTTTTGCGGCGACACGACGACCTGGTGCACGATTTCTTCCTGCCCATTTTGCTCTTCGCGGCCCTCGGCGCCATGTCCTGGGCGGTGCGGGGTTCGTCGGGCTATGGCTCGGCCAAGGGCTGCATTTTCGCGGGCGTTCTGTGGGGTGCGGCGTGGTGGTTCATCGCACGCAATCCCGCCGGGCCGACCGCACGGCGCTATGCCTCGGGTTGGGTCATTCTGGCGTTGGCGGTGGGCATCGGCCTCTCCGGCGCGCGCGGCTGGGCGCAGTGGTCCAATTTTTTCGCGGGCGAGCTTCAAACCAGCACCGACCCTTACCAGAGTGTGCCCATTGCCCCGATTTATGGCTTTGTGTGGCTATTCATCGCGGGCATGCCCTGGGCCGGAATTGGCGCCTGCCTGCTGGCCTGGACGGGTGCGGAGAAGCCCCTGGCCGCGTGGCAATGGTCCGTGCGCCTATTCTGCGCTTTCGGCGGCGCCTACTTCGCCTCGTGGCTTTTTGAGACCTATCCGCAATGGTTCCTGCCGCTTTACGACACCATGAAGGACCGCTACGCGGACGCGACGGCCAATCCGAATCTGCAACGTGTCATTAACGACAACGGCGCTGCCCTCCGACATCTCGGTTTCTATCTCGGTTGCCTGCTTTTTGAACTGGGCCGCCGAGACTGGAAGAACGTGACCCTGATCGGGACCGTCGGGCTGGTGAACGGCCTCGGTTGGTCGCTGCTTCAAAACTGGCACTGGGCGAAGGCGCTCTGGCCGAACATGGAGAACCTCTGGCGCGGGTGGGAGACTTCCGGCGGCATCAGCATCGGCATTGCTCTCGGGCTTGCCTACTATCTAGTGAACCGACGGACGGCGCCCTGCGCCTGCGCAAAGACACCGGCGCGCACCGGATTCCCGATCTTCGGCGTGGGCTCCATGATATTCATGATGGTAATCCTCCTCTGGTACGTCGTGGCCAATGCGCGCGGCCTCTTCAGCGCGGAGTGGGCGGCGCACCTGCCCTTCTGCGCCGTGCTCCTCTATGGCCTGGGACTCTACTTCTGGCGCCTGCGCGCCACCCTGCTGGGCACGGCGGAATCGAGCGAGTCCGCCATTCCAAAGCTCGGCGTCTGGGCCGTCCACTTTGGGCTCATGGCCCTCGTCGCCTGGTTCATGATGGGCCCGCTGGAGCCATTTGGCGCGCCCGACGCCGCCACGCCATGGTGGGCTCGCTTTGACTACCTTTTCGTCGGGGCAACTGGCCTCTACGGCGCCCTTTACTTCCTCACGGCGCTGTGGAAGTCGGTCACCGTGCGGCCTGAAGAGAGGGAGAGTCTGGCGCCCTTCTTCCAACGCTACCCCAACCTGGACTGGCTCGCCGTCTATCTTTCCCTGACAATCATCGCTTGCAGCTTCCTTCGCGGGGAAATGCCGGCGTGGAAAGGCTGGCTCTGGATCGCTCAGGAGACGCCGCCCGCCTGGATCGGGTCCCTTGGCCTGGCCTGCCTGGTCCTCTTCGGCGTGGTCTGGTGCGCCCTCAGTTACTTCAGTCCACGCGAGGGTGATGGCGGCCTGGAGCGATTCGCCGTGCAACTCGGGCTGCTCTTCGGCCTGGGCCTTTCCATCAAGAACGGTACCCGCGGCTGGGCCAACAACCATCTGGATGGCCACGAGGATATGTGGGGCGACCTCTACTGGCGCTACATCGGCCCCGCCATGCTGCTGGCATTGGTGGTGATTGTCGGCCTGGCCCTGATACGACGCTTCATGGCCCCGAAGGAGGGTGACCCCGTACCCCACGCCTGGGCTTTCATGGCGCTCGCGCTCGTAGTACAGAATACACTCGCCCACGTGGTGACCGGACCGCTGACAAACTGGAACGAGGCGATCTTTAACCTTTACTACCTGCTGCTCTTCTTCCTGACGGCAGTCATCCTGTATCACTATCACTTCATCCAGACGTGGGTGCCCTTCCTGGTGGCGGCAATTGAGCCCGACGAGGACGAGGCTCTGGAAACCGCCGGAATTTCTGAGCCTTTGAGTGCAGTCGGGGACGATTTGGCCGAAGAACCCACGGTGGAATCCGTTGAACCGGCGGACGAAGAGATTGTGGAAGCGACCGACATGGAAGCGCCCACCGAGGAATCGCCGGTGCTGGCGGACGAGGCTGAGGGCGTCACGGACGAGGTGGCAGAAGACACGGAAGCGTCGCCGGAGGCTCCACTGACGGAGGATGGGGTTGACGCTGCGCCGGAGATAGAAGCGGAGGGTGAGGAGGCAGACGCAGCGGATGAAGTGATGGAGGCTGCCGAAGCCACAGAGGAAGCCGAAGTGGCTCCAGAGACGCCGGACGAGAAGACCATCGAAGCAGTCGGCGATGACGATGAGGCGGACCTTGATGGAACGCCCATGTTTGATGAGGAAGAATTGCCTGCGGACACTACGCCCGAAGATGAAAAACCCGGCGAGGATGACACGCGCCCGGCGTGACCGCCAGGCGACGTACCTCCGCAAGAGCACCCGACTCGCGCAACGGATCTCCAAGTCATCTCCCGATTCCCCCTCTGGCAAAGCTCACGCCAGGGTGGCGGCATGTCCGAGAGGATGCTGGAATCGCCGCGCAAGCTATATCCAGAGTCCCCACACCCTTCCACCGGGACAGGTACGCGCGTCGGCAACACTGCTGCTGCCAACCGAGGTCTGAAAGGACTCATAGCTTCCTGCGCTCGAAGAAGTCCCGAGGCGCGAGTTCGGCCCCAAGGGGCAGTTGAACTCCCCACCGCGCTTTGCTCTAATGATCACCTGAGTATCTGCAGCCTTTCACACACACCGGAGTACGCCACATGAATCGCACCCGCCGCCGCTTTCTGTTTGAATCACTTGCCGGCGCCACGGCCTGGTCCCTCCTGCCGGACTCGCTCCGGGCCGAAGAGCATTCTGGTTCCTCGCTGCGCCTGGCGTCGTTTCGCTTCGACGTGACGCCCCCCATGGGCCACTCCCTCTGCGGCGGCTGGATCAAGCCGGTCGAGGCCGTGGATGACGCGCTGGAAGCCATCGGCGTGGTGATTACCGGCGCGGGCGCGCCCATCGTGCTTTGCGCGGTGGATTGGACCGGCCTGCTTAACGACGCCCACATTCAATGGCGCGCGGCCCTGGCAGAGGCGGCGGGCACCACGCCCGAGCGCGTGGCGGTACAGTGCGTGCACCAGCACAACGCGCCTTTTGCTTGTCTCGAGTCGGAGCAGGTGGTGCAGGCGCAGGGTGATCTGCCCCACATTGTCGATCTCGCGTTTTACGGTGAATGCCTGGCACGGGGCAAGGCCGCGATTGCCGAGGCGCTCCCCAAGGCGCGTCCCCTCACCCACATTGCCCATGGTCAGGCCAAGGTGGATCGGGTGGCGTCGAATCGACGTGTCTCCCGCGATGCACAGGGGCATGTACTGGCCATGCGTGGCAGCAGTTGCAAAGATGAAGCGCTGATATCGCTGCCGGAGGGGCTGATCGATCCATGGCTCAAGACCGTTGCCTTTTACGATGGCGATGAAAAGATCGCGGCGTGTCACTATTACGCCACCCACCCGATGAGCTACTACGGCGACGGCCGGGTCACCAGCGACTTTGTGGGCCTCGCGCGCAAGCAGCGTCAGGCGGAAGAGCCCGGCTGCACCCACATTTACTTCACGGGCTGCGCGGGCAACATTTCCGCCGGCAAATACAATGACGGTTCGCCACCGGTTCGGCCCATTCTGGCGCAGCGAATCTACGAGGGCATGGTGAAAGCCGAAGCGGAGTTGAAACCCGCGCCCATCGGCACGATCGCATGGCGCACGGTGGACGTGCTGCCCAAGCCCCACCCTCAATACACCATCGCCGACTTGGAGGCCCAGATTGCGAACAAAGACAACGCCGTGGCCAATCGGAATCGCCCCTCCTACACGTTGACCTGGCTCCGCCGCGCGGAAAAGAAAACGCCCATCGTCCTCAGCGCCCTGGCCATCGACGGCGTCTCTCTCCTTCACCTTCCCGCAGAATCCTTCATCGAATACCAGCTCCGCGCCCAGGAACTTGCGCCCGGACGCTTCGTGGCCACGGCGGCTTACGGCGACGGCGGCCCCTGGTATATCCCCGTGAAGGAAGAATACTCCAACGGGGGCTACGAGGTTTCTGTGGCCTTCTGTGACCCGGAGGTGGACCCGGTGTTAACCGAGGGCATGCGGTCACTGCTGGCCTGAGTCAGGGGATTGCGCTTCCTACGGTTCCACGCGTTCCAGGGTGAGATCCAGGGGCCGAATATTCAGAGGAATGTTTACGCCAAAGGCACTTTTCTCCGGAATCAGCGTGGAGCGCTGGAGTACTTCGTCGCCCGACGGTGATTGCAACACCTTGTGAATTCGGGGCATGAATAGACCGTCCCCGACGGGTATGGGATCCTCCCACTCCTCGCCGTTTAGCGGAAGGGGGGGCAACTCCTGGACGTCGCCCAAATGGAATCGTTCCGGGGCAAACCCGCACCGTTCGTTTAGAACGACGTCAATCTGCGATGTGGGAAACGACCTGCAATTGTAGTACTCCTCGATCTCGACCCCGGGCCGGAAGAGGCGCGCCATGCGCCACCGAAGCAACTCAAAAAAGCTGAATCGAAACTCAGATGGTTGGTAGTCCATTCGCACGCGCCCCACCACCGCCTCCCCTTCGGACATACGGCTGAACTCCCAGGTGGGCGCATAACGGTCCGTCAAGAATCCGGTATCCAGCCATACGTGACTGGTTGCGATGGTGAGCGCCCAGAGACGCTCCCTGAGTTTCGACGCGCGCCTCCCAGGTTTCTTTCAGCGACGGCTCGACCTCGGAATCCGCGTCGCCTTCGTCATAGAAGAACTCGTTGTAGCATGGGTGCCAGCATTTTCCGTCCACCTCAATCCAGCGGCCATCGCTGGTCGCGTCGCAATAGACTGTCCCTTGATCGTCGTGGGCGGTGACCTGCCAGAGGGCTTCGCTGGCGCGCTGGAAGACGATACGGCATCGTTCGGGCGCCCGGCGCGCCAGAGGCAGACCACGAATCGCCCCGGACAGCTCGACATCCAGCGTCACCCGGCACCGCCCAAGTCGCTGTGCCCGACTTTCTACCGCCCTCAAGACCGCGCGATTCTCCGCTGGAGATAAAGCCCCGTTCCTCATGTCGCCCTCCTTTTTCGCCGGTCATTCCCCGCGCGACCAGTCCTAACGCTTGACCGGAATGTGGAAGCGCAGCGTCCTAGCTTTTCGCTCTTCGATGGGCCGTCCGTCGCCGCCATCAACCAGATCCACCGACACCAACTCACCACGCTGCGTATACAGCATTTTGTAAAACTCCGTAAAGGAATGGGACGTAATAATATCACCATCCTGAAAGCCAATCTTGCCCATGTAGCCACCGGCCACGGGCTGGATGACGAAAACTTCGACGTCCTCTCCGCCGGCCTTAACCCAGGGGGAGCCCGTGGTGAACCCAAGTTCCTTTTCGAGTTCCGGGCCGTACACGCTCTGGTACAAGTGGGACTGGTAGACGCCCCAGCCAACAAGGATACTCAGGCCAAGCGCAAGCACACTGAAAAAAACACTGAGCCCGAAGAAGTAACGGGAAAACAACTCGCGCCAGTCCGTCTTGTGGCCGTGCTTGCGGCTGTGCTTGTGATGATGCCTGTGATGGTGCTTGTGGTGTTTGGTCCTACCGGCGTGCTCGTTCACGGTGATGCCTCCAGGCTGGCTTCAATCTGCTGGGCAACGCGGGCGCCGAGAAAGGCGTAGCCTTCTGGAAGGTAATGCACGTCGGCAGGCTTCTGCATCGTGGCGAGCTGAGGACGGACGTAGCCGTACAGATCGTTGATCGGTATTTTGAATTCACCCATCACTCGGGACGCAATCCTGTTATATTCGACCTCGTCACCCGGAATGCGACCTTTGGCGCCTTCCGGCACGGGCGTGGTGGCGGCCCAGATCAGCTTCGTGGTTGCTTTCTGCAGGCGCTGGACCAGCGTGCGCAGGTTGGCTTCATAGGCTTCCGGCGTTACCGCCTTCTCTTTGGTGGCGTCGAGCTCGGTCCCCTTTGTGCGCTTGATGTCGTGGAGTCCCCAGTTGAAATGGATCACGTCCCACTTCTTGTCTCCGAGCCAGGCCTCAATACGTTCGAGACCACGATTCGTATCGCCCCCATTGTGAGGAATGCGATGGACATTGGCTTTGCCCTGCAGAAGTGTGCGGACGGAGGGGGTATAGCCGATGGAGATGGAATCACCGATGATCAGTACCCGCGGCAGGGTGGGGTCGTCTTCCACAAAGGCGAAGGCGGGGTTGTCCTTCTGCGCCGCGCCCACCTGGGTCTCCCATGCGGCCCGCTCGTCGGAGGATTCCTGGGCGAAGGCGGGCAGGATCGCGATCAAGCCCAGGAATACCTGTAATGCTATTCGAGTCATTTAAGTAGCCCTATCGGTTTCGGGCCTGCAGCCCTTCTGTTACGGGGACATCTCATATAATATCGCGCACCACCCGGCCGTGCACGTCGGTCAGGCGAAAATCGCGGCCTTGATAGCGGTAGACCAGCCGCTCGTGGTCGATGCCCATCAAGTGGAGGATGGTGGCGTGAAGGTCGTGCACATGCACGCCATTCTCCACCACGTTGACACTATAGTCATCGGTTTCACCGTAGGTCAGGCCGGGGCGCACGCCGCCACCGGCCATCCACATGCTGAAGCACGAGGGGTGGTGATCGCGGCCGTAGGTCTTGTCGGTCAGCTCGCCCTGGCAGTATACGGTACGGCCAAATTCGCCGCCCCACACCACCAAGGTATCGTCCAGCATGCCCCGCTGCTTGAGATCGAGCACGAGGGCCGCACTCGCGCGATCCGTGTCTCTGCATTGTTCCGGAAGCCGCTTCGGCAGCCCGCCATGCTGGTCCCAGCCCTGGTGAAAAAGCTGCACAAAGCGCACGCCGCGCTCGGCCAGCCGTCTTGCCAGCAAACAATTATAGGCATAGGTGCCCGGTCGCCGCGCATCGTCGCCGTAGAGCAAAAACGTGGATTCGGGCTCGCTGGAGAGGTCCGTGAGTTCGGGCACGGAAGACTGCATCCGGTAGGCCATTTCATACTGGGTGATGCGCGTCTGGATGTCGGCATCGCCCAGTTGGTCCAGGCGGCGCTCATTCATACGGGCGACGGTATCCAGCATCCGGCGTCGCATGATCGAATCCACACCGGGTGGATTGAAAATGTCCAAAACGGGATCGCCCTGGTTACGAAATTTCACGCCCTGATACTTTGCCGGGAGAAAGCCACTCCCCCAAAGCCGATCATAGAGGGGCTGGTCCGACCGATCCAGCCCTTTGGAATTCATGGCCACGAAAGCGGGCAGGTTGTCATTCTCCGAACCCAGTCCATAGGCCATCCACGCGCCGATGCTCGGCCGCCCCGCAATCTGTGAACCGGTTTGCAAAAAAGTAATGGCCGGGTCGTGGTTGATGGCCTCGGTGTACATCGATTTCACGAGGCAGATTTCGTCCGCGATCTTCGCCGTGTGCGGCAGCAACTCGCTGAGCCACAGGCCCGACTGGCCGTGCTGGGCAAACTTGTAGATGCTGGGCGCCACGGGAAATTTCGCCTGGCCGGAGGACATGGTCGTCTTGCGCTCGGCGGGGTAAATCGACGTGGGCACATCCTCGCCCCGACGCGCGGCCAGGCCCGGCTTGTAGTCATACAGGTCCATCTGGGCGGGACCGCCGGATTGGAAGAGGTAGATGATGCGGCGGGCACGGGGTGCGAAATGGGGCGCAGGAGCGAGGCTGGCGGCGCCTTCGCGGGCAAGCAGGGCGGACAGCGCCATGGCGCCAAGGCCCGCAGCCGACCTGCCGAAGAAGGCGCGCCGGTTGATGCGGGGATCGGGAAGGCTGTTCTGGCTGATGTGAATCATGATTGCTTGCCGTGACGCTGTTGCAGGCGCTTACACCTGCCAGCTTCAATTTCTCATTATCGTTTCATCCAGATTCAGTATAACCGATGCGGCCATGGTCATGCTGGCCAGCTCCACGCGGTCGTAGCGTGGAAGGCTGGGGCGCTCGCCGGTGTTGAGCAATTCCCTTGCTGCTTCGGGGTTTCGCGCGAAGGCCTCCTGGAAGCTCTCGAAGGCGTGGAGGAGATCGTTCAACTCCGCCGCCTCCGGCTCGCGGGAAAGGACGCGCCGGAAGCCCTCGGCGATCTGCCATGATCGGTCGCTTCCGGAATCGAGCATGCGCTGGGCGAGTATCCGGGCGGACTCCACAAAAACCACGTTATTCATCAGGGTCAAGGCGTGCAACGGGGTGTTGGCGTACTCGTTCCGCACGGCGCACACCTCGCGGTTGGCCCCGTTGAAACCCGTCATCATCGGCGGCGGTGTGGTTCGGCGCCAGTACGTGTAGAGGCTGCGGCGGTAGAGGTCCAGGCCGCAGCCCTGATCGTAGGTGGCATTGCTGATGGATTCCCACAAGCCGGGCGGCATGTAGGGCTTCACCGAGGGTCCACCGATCTGCTCGGCCAGCAAACCGCTTGCGAAGAGGGCCTGATCCCGCAACTGAAACCCTGTAAGCCTTATCCGCGGCGCACGGGAGAGGAGTCTGTTCTCCGGATCGCGCGCCGCACGTTCCGGGGTCACCCGCGACGACTGACAGTAGGTCGCGCTCATGACGAGCAGCTTCTGGAAGGCTTTGACATTCCAGTCCAGTGCGATGAATTCCGTGGCCAGCCAGTCGAGCAATTCCGGGTGACTGGGAAATTCGCCCTGGAGCCCGAAGTTCTCCGAGGACTTGACCAGGCCGGCGCCGAAAAAATGCTGCCACTGGCGGTTGACCGCGACACGCGCTGTCAGGGGATTATCCGGATGAACGAGCCATCGGGCCAGTTCGAGACGATTCCCGGGCGGCGCCATACCCTCGCCGAGGAGCGCCCGAGGTGCGGCGGGCGCGAGCACCTCGCTGGTGTCGGGGGCGTTGTAGAGACCCCGTTGCAGCAAGTAGGTGGGACGTGGCTCGGGCAGCTCCGCCATGACCATTACGGTATTTTCACCGCCCGGCAGGGGACGAAGCATGGGCGCTTTGGGGTCTATGAAACCGAGGGGGGCGGGCGGAATCAGGCGATCCTCTTCGGGTGCCAGCGCGGGCCACGATTTTGGCACGGTGATCCAGGGCGGACTGTTGCCGTTGTTCGGCCCCACGCCCCACTCGGGCACATTGTTGAACTGGGCAAAGAGTTCGTAGTACTCGCGCTGGGATATGGGATCGTACTTGTGGTCGTGGCAGCGCGCGCAACTCACCGTAAGCCCGAGGAATACCGTGCCCAAGGTGTCCACACGATCCACCACATTTTCCACATGCCACTCTTCGGGGATGGAACCATTCTCTGAATTGATCCGATGGTTGCGGTTGAATCCCGTGGCGATCTGCTGGCGCAGGGTCGCATTGGGCAGCAAATCGCCCGCAAGTTGCTGCACGACGAATTCGTCCCAGGGCAGATTCTGGTTCATCGCCTCGATCACCCAGTCGCGCCAGACGTGGTGATAGCGCAGCCGATCGTTCTGGTAGCCGTCGGTGTCGGCATAACGCGCGGCCTCCAGCCATTCCAGCGCCATGTGCTCGCCGTAACGCGGAGAAGCCATGAGGCGATCGACGACCTTCTCGTAGGCGTTCGTCGCGTAGTCGTTCTCGAAGTCGGCCACCTCCTCGGGCGTGGGCGGCAGACCGGTGAGGTCGAGGGTCACGCGGCGAATCAGGGTTGCCCGATCCGCGCGGGTGGTTGGCGCGAGCCCTTCCCGCTCCAGGCGGCTCAAAATGAACGCATCGACACCATTGCGCAGCCAGATCGTATTCGCCACCTCCGGGAATTCCGGGCGCTCGGGGGGAATGAAGGACCAGTGCGGCTCATAGGGCGCGCCACCCTGTATCCAAGTGCGCAGGATAGCCTGCTGGTCCGGACTCAGAGTCTTGTGCGTCTCGGCGGGGGGCATTCGATCGTCAAGATTTTCGGTGGCGATGCGCCGGAGGACTTCACTTGAGTCCGGGTCGCCCGGCGCCAGCACGGTAAGCGCGGCATCCCGCTGATCCAGCCTCAGTTCCGCTTTACGCTGCTTCGCATCGGGCCCGTGACAGGCAAAGCAGTTTTCCGCGAGAATCGGACGTATATCGCGATTGTAACCGGGGACTTCGGCATGCAGAGCGGTGCTCGCCGCCATCAGCGCGACGGCGACGAGAGCTCGTGCGACTTTCTGCTGCCAGTGTGGGACCATTGCTCCATGATACTGTATGTGCTGCGCGGGCGAAAACCGGGTGTCTGCCCTACTCCTTGCCCACTTTATCCCGTCGCGCTTTCAGCTCTTTCCAGGTGGTCAGAATGATCCCCTCTTCCTCGATGGCCTTCTTTGTGCGCGGGTCGATCATGGCCTGGTAGTCGCCGTAGAGGAAATCCCGGTTGCCGTTGATGATGCCGATCATGCCATCGGGCTTGGTGCAGTGGATGATCATGTAGGTAATGCCGGGCTTCAGGTTGCGGATGGCATCCACGTAGAGCCCCACTTTCTCGTCAATATCGGTGGTCTTCCAGTTGTAGCTGTCGGTGTGGATGTGGTCGAGGACCGGCAGGCCGCCCTCCCAGGTCTTCTCCGCGAATTCGCCCGCGCGCGGCGCCATCAGAATCGGGATTTGCTCTTCGATGGCCACTTTCACGTAGCGATCCACGAATTTGGGACGGAAGCAGGTACCCATATGGGAGTCCATGTGGGTCACCGGCAGGCCCATGGTTCTGGCGCGATCGATCTGGGCGCGGATTTCCAGCTCAAACTCATCCGGCGTGGCCTTCTCCTCCACATCCTTCACGCCGTCGTGCAGGCAACCCATGATGTCCGTTAATCCAGGGACCTGGTTCTTACCCGCCAGGGGCGTCCAGCGATAGTGATCGTACTCCGAGGTCAGCGTGAGGTGCAGACCGGAATCCACATCGGGGTGTTCTTTGGTGTACGCGAGCCAGCCGGGCACCCAGGGGCAGGGCATCATCACGCTGACGGAGGTCACGAGGCCATAGGCCAGGGCCTCGCGCGCGCCTTCGTTGTTGGCGTAGGACATGCCCACATCGTCGCAATGGATGATGACGACGCGATCCTCGGCCTTCCACCCGAGCCGTTCGCCATAGGTGGGTTCCGCGAGGGCGGGAACCGCAACAAACAGGGTGACGAGAATGAGCAGATACGGTCTCATGATGCGGGGCTCCTTCGGTTGATCCAGAGACGGGCCGCCCGGGTGCGATCGGGCGGCCCGCCTCGTATGGTGGCAGAAGTCCGCACACCAGTCAACGCAAATGAAGCCGGGTGCGACGGCAGACTCATTTTCGTCGATTTGAGGGGATCAGGGCTTCACGTCGCCAGCCGGTTCGGCAAATCGCGCCAGGATAGCCTCCGGGGACTCGACAAATTTGCGCTTGCAGAAATCGGAACAAAAGCCGTAGGTCTTGCCCCCATGCTCGGCGGTGGAAGCGGCGGGATACTCCTCCAGGCTCATCTTGCAGACGGGGTCCAGCTTCATGGCCAGGGTGCTGATATCGATCGCGGGCGATTCGGGAGCTTCGGGAGCTTCGGGAGCCGCGGGAGCCTCCGGGGCGGGCGCGGTCTTGGCCGCTGGGGGCACGGGTGTCTCTTTTGCCTGGTTCTCGGTGTTGCAGCCACTCGCGAGGCATACGACAACGAGCGCGGCAAGTGTGGTTCTTCTGTTCATGATGTACTCCTTTTCATGAGATATGAGGCGGTCCGGATGGACCGTATGGCGACTAATGGGGTACGGGGTGCGCGCTTCGCGCGAAGGGATCGTTGGAAGCGTCCTCGTTCCAGATATACTCCGCACCCAATGCGATCTGCTGGGCGCGAGCCTCTCCGTAGAGACGGCGCACGAGGTGCAGGGCCATGTCCATGCCCGCGGACACGCCGGAGGACGTGATCACCTTGCCGTCATCCACCCAGCGGGCTTCGCGTATCCAATCGACTTTGCTGCTCTGGGCCACCGCGCGGTCGAAGAACAATTTGTTCGAGGTGGCCTTGTGGCCGTCGAGTATGCCGGCGCGGGCCAGAAGGACCGAGCCCGAGCACACGGAAGTCGTGATTTCGGATTCGGTGTGTCGGGCGCGCAGGAAATCCAGCAGTTCGTTGTCGTCCAGGGCGATCAAGGTGCCGAGTCCACCGGGCACCATGAGGATCTGTAGTGGCGGACAGTCATCGAAGCCATATTGGGCGACGGTTTCGACACCCTGGGTGGAGCGGACGGGACCGGCCTTTCGCGCGACGGTAACCACCTTGAATTCTTTCACATAACCCCACATCTCGATGGGGCCGTAGACGTCCAGTACCTCAAAACCCTCGTAGAGCAGTATCCCGACGGTCTTCTGGTTCTTCTCGCGCTCTTTGGCTTGCTGCTCATAGGCCGACTTCGTTATCAGGGCCATGCCGCAATCGTCGCAGGAGCCCGCGCCTGCATAGTCTCTCAGCGCGCAGGGATTGCCCCGCATGGGACACCAGAAGATCTCGTGGGGAGCATCCGCCGCGGGCAGCACCCCGGGATCCAGCGCCGCGGCCACATAGGCCGCCGTTCCGCCGGCGATAGTCGCGCCGTACTCCTCGCGGTTGGTGGCGCCGTCGCCGTCGGCGTCGCCATCGGGACCCAGCGCGCCGCCGAGTTTCAAGGCGAGGCTGTAGTCGCCCTTGAGGGGGCTGGCGAAGGCGGCGCACATGGACGCAATCGCATCAAAGGAACCCTGGGTCCCAATCAGGACGTAGCCCACCACCATGGTGGGCGCGGTGGGATAGGCCTTCTGCAACAGGGTGAGGTCCTTCGTGGCGGAAGCCAGGCACTGGTCATAAGCGGCCCGAACGGCGGCGTGGCTCGCACCACCCTTGTCGCCGAAGTCGATCTTGTCGTCGGCGAGCACGGCGGACACCAGCGCCATTTCGGCGGCATCCAGCATGCCATTGCCCGCTGAGGATTTGTCTTTGTTGCCATCGACCGTGACGGGATCGAAATTGACCCCCTTGAGGGCGGCGGCAAAGTCGACCATGACCGGGGCGGCCGACGCCAGAGCGGTCGTCAGCAGCGCCAGGGCCGCGCACGCCGTGTGGATACATTTTCTCGTGATCATGCTGAAAGCTCCCGCGTTTCCACGCGTTGCGGCGGCGCGGCGGATCCCGGATCCGCCGCGCCGGCCGGAATCAGTCAAAGGCGCCCGTAAACACGGAAGTGGGTCCGTTGACCGGCGCTTTGTCGTTGAGTTTGATGAACGAAACGTGACCGTCCATATAGAGCACGTTGGATCCGCCGGGAACGTGATTGAAGGCCTTGGGCTTGGCGGAGACCTTGTCCCACAACACGAAAATCTCACTCTGGGCCTTTGCGGAGCCGCCGGGGTTGTTGATGTCCGTGATGAGGAAACGCTCAACGCCTTCGCGCAACTTTGAGAGCGTATTCGTCGACGCGGTACCGCAGGGGCCGGTGCAACTGGACATCAGCAGTCCGGTAGCGGAGAGGACCCAGTCCTTATCCGACATGGCGTATTCTTCGTCATAGCTGGGGCCGCCGATAAGACCGAAGGATATATCGGAGACGAGGGCCATCAACTGCTTGGGTGCTATCGCCGGTGGCGGCAGGAAGAGCAGCGCGGAAGCATCCGTCACGTTGTCGGGCAGGTTCTCCAGTTTGTCGAGCACGTAGCCGTAGTAGTGATAGCTGTCGTCCAGAACATGGACACCCTGCTTGGTGTCGCTGCACTTACGGAAGAAGGTATCCTGACCGGTGACCTTGCTCTTGAACTGGTCGACACTGGCGGTTGAGCTGGAGGGACAAATCAGCGTCTTGGGATCGTTCAGATACTCGGGATAGATGCGCTCCATCCGCATCGAGGAGTAGAAATAAGGAAAGGGCATGATTGCGGGATAATTCACGTCGTCGCAATCCACGACGTTGTCGATGTTGAACTCCATCGGCGGAAAATGATTTCCCGCACTTTCGTTGGCGTACATTTTCATGGCCAGGCCTAGCTGCTTCAGATTGTTCTGGCAGCTCGCGCGGCGGGCCGCCTCTCGGGCGCGCGCCAGCGCGGGCAGCAGGATGGCGGCGAGAATACCGATAATGGCAATAACCACCAGCAGTTCAATCAAGGTAAATCCACGATTCTGTTTCATGACAAGGAATCTCCAACGGGGCGGCACAGTTCTATCCTGCGCCGGCGTTCCCGCAATGTGGGTGTGGGTTGGCAGGCGACCGCGTTCGGGGCGCGCCCACAAAGGCGCGCCCACGCACGGCGCTGATAATCAGGAAGAAACGATGCCTACTGGAGGCCGTAGTGTCCGATCATTTTCGGGTAGAGATAGGTGTTCTCGTCATCGTCCACCACGGGGAATTCCGTGTTATAACGCACGAACTCGACGTGGCCGTCCATGTAGAGCACATTGCACCCGCCTGGCACGTGGTTGTACGCCAGTCCGCCCACGACAACGCTGTTGTCGGCCGGATTCCCGTAGGTGTCGAACATGACGGTGATGGTGCTCTGGGCCATCGCGCTTGCACCGGGATTGTTGATGTCGGTAATCGCAAAGCGCTCGACGCCCTCACGAATCCGCGTGGCCCGGTTGGAATTGGCGAAGCCCGTTCCGAGCAGGGGCATCCAGACGATCTTGGTCGAAACCGTGAGATCGTTGTCCCAGTCTTTGGGCGTGATGGCCGCGTTGACCACATCCAGCCCCAACAGGGTTCCCGCCGGAATTACGGGACCCGAGGCCGCGGACGTTCCGGTGCTGTTGAACATGCCATAGAACTCGTTCACGTTGGTCATGGCGAAACCACAGTAAAAATAGGAACGACCGAGTGCCGCGGAACGGAAATAGTCCGCGCTGGCCTCGTCATTGTTGGCAACGGCCGCCTCGATGTGATCTTCCACCGCGCCCACCGGCAAGCGGCTGCCCACCATCATGCCCTCGGCGTCGGCGCCGGAATCGGAGGGGCACTTGCCGATATTCAAGTCGGTCAAGTATTCCGGGTAGATCTGGGCGGCGTCGGGTGCGGCAAAGATGGAAACGCCGCTGGAATTGGCATAGGGCGCCAGGCGCGGGAAGGTCTGGCCCTTGCTCTCATTGGCGTACATTTTCACGGTGAGGCCAAACTGCTTCAGATTATTCTGGCAGCTTGCCCGGCGCGCGGCTTCCCGGGCGCGAGCCAGGGCGGGCAGCAGTATCGCGGCGAGAATACCGATAATGGCGATGACTACGAGAAGTTCAATGAGTGTAAAACCCTTCTTGGGCATGGGGATCGTCCTTTCAAGACTTGGAAAGGCGGCTATCGCAGGGCCGGACTCGTGCAATGAACGTGGCGTCCAAGGAACGGGGTGGTGTCCGGGGCCATCTCCCGCCTGATGCGGGTACAGACATGCGAGTGCCGCGTTTCGACACACTTCTAGCGTTTAGAAACTGGGGTGATCTTAAGCGAAGTGTGTGGAAAGGGGGGGCGCCCGGGTTTGGAAGATACTATCGACCAACGCACTGTCGAGTTGCGCGGATCGCGTCTGGGGCGGGGTGAACTTCGGCTCCGGCGGAACCGGGACGTGTACCGTAGCCGCCAGCGGCGCCACGCTGCTGACGAGCTTGCAGAGGGCGCAGCCGGAATCTCCGGGTGCGACCGGGGCGTCGGATTCTCCATCCTTCGCGGGTGGCATCGCGCAACAGGCGCGGATCGCATGCATGCTCGTTCCACTCGACGCCGCGGCGCACTGGGCATCGAGCGCCCGCTGGGTGGCGCAGATCCCGGGGATAAAAGCGCGACCGGATGCCACCAGATAGAGCACCACCAGCAGCCACGAAGCAACCCAGAACGTGCGCGAGCGACGCTGTAGACTTGCGGGTGTGGCGGAAAAATAGTGGCGCATCACAGTGACCTGGACGAAAAAGGGGACGGGACTCAGTGGGGAATTTTACACACCCCCCGCGAAAAAAGCAAAATCCGGCAGAAATGCCGTGCCCTGCCCTACTCCCCTGACGCCAGACCCGCCCCGTCACCGATGGCGGCCATGGAGGCTTCGAGCGAGATCTGCAGCGAAGCCAGCGCCGACCTCACTTCCGGATCCTGGGAGCCAATCAGGTTGTTCAATTCCCCTGGATCCGTCGCGAGGTGGTAGAGTTCGTCCCTGCCGGTGTTGCGAAAGTCGCGGATGAGTTTCCAGTCCGGGGTGCGATATCCCCGCAGGTTGCCCGCGCCCTCGTTGTTCTCGCGCTGGTCATACTGGATGAAAAAATCATCGCGCCAAGGGGGGAACTCCCCCTTCAGGAGCGGCGCAAAGTCCTGTCCGCGCAGGAGACTACCTTCGGGCATACTCACGCCCGCCAGGGACAACAGGCTTGGAAACCAGTCGAGGTTTGAGGTCGTGCGTGTCACCGTCGTGCCCGGAGCAATGCCCGCAGGCCAGCGCAGAATGGCCGGTGCGCGCACGGAGGTATCCCACAAATTGGTCCGTGTGCTCTGCTTGTCTTTTAACAGCCACCAGCCATTGCCCTTGTGCCAGATCCCGTGGTGAGCCAGGTTGTAACCGTGGTCGGAAGTAAACACGATGAGCGTGTTGTCGGCAAGCCCCTGCTTATCGAGCGCCCCCAGAATTCGACCCAGATTTCTATCCACGCTATGTACACTGGCCAGATACTCCCGGGTCATGCGCTCCGCACGCGGCACATCGAGATCGGGGTGACGCGGCTCGGGCAGCGTAGGCTTGAGGTCCTTGAACAAGTTCCAATCCTCGTCATGCAGGGGCATCCACGTGCGATCGCCGTCTTCATTCTTGTTCGCGTTGGCGTGGGGCGCCCAGAAGTGGAGGGATATCAGGAAGGGCCTGTTGTCCTCTCTCGCCATGAAGTCCAGCGCGATGTCGGTGACGATATCGGAACTGAAGCCCTCAACCTTGCGCTCGCCGTCGGGAAATTCCACTACGGGGTCTTTTGACACCATGGCGCCGTGGCGCCAGCCCGCGAAGTAGTCGTAGCCGAAGACCCGCGGGTGCGACTCATCCCGCGCGCCCACATGCCACTTGCCGATGTGGGCCGTGCGGTAGCCCGCGTCGCGGAGCACCTGGGCCAGGCGGGCAACGCGGGATCGAGTCCCTTAACCGGTGGATCGCTCTCCGCAAGATAATCGGTGATGCCAAGCTCCGTCCCGTAGCGGCTGGTAAGCATGCTCGCCCGTGCGGGACTGCACACGGGCGTGGTGACAATGTAGTTCGCCAGATGCGCGCCTTCGGCCCTGAGCCGATCCAGATTGGGCGTGCGCGCATCGGGGTGCCCGCCCCCGCCCCCGCCCCAGGCCCAGGGGCCCTGATCGTCCGTCATAATAAAGAGGATGTTGGGCCGCGCGGGTACGGCGATAGAAGCGAAAGGAAACAGCATTCCCAGTGCATTGATCAGGACCGCGGCTATAATGGGAATTCGTTTCACGGCATCTATTCTCCGTTGTGCTGCGGGCAATTCAAAGGAATGGCTTCCCACGGTTAAACACAGATTCACTTGGAGCAGCCCCAGGCCGCACACAATTATTCCAAACACAGAGATACGAAGGAACGGAGCGCATCACGGTACGGCTGGTTTCGAGAAGGACGCTCTTGCTCTACGCCATCGGATTTCATTCTTCGTGCCTCTGTGTATTCCGTGATCAGCATTCTTTCTTCGTTGATCGCCAAGGAATCGATAGGCACATTCTGGCGAATCCTTTGCCTTACCTCGACACACGCTGGCTATTCTTCTTCCCGATGTCCATCCGCGTTCATCTGTGGGAAGTCCCCCCTACTCCGCGCCGCCGCCACCTTTTTCCGCCGCGCCCGAGCTGGTGTCCTTTCGGAACATCAGCGGGGTGATTGTATCTCCGGCGGGTTTGAGTTTGTCGTCATTTAGTCGGTCCACCTCTCTCGCCGTCTTAAACCAGGCCGCCTTCATAGATTCCACCCGCTCCGGTTCCTCCGCCGCGAGATCGTGCAGTTCCGTTCGGTCCTCATCGAGGTTGTAGAGTTCCCACTTGCCCAGTTTCGCCGACACCAGTTTCCACGGCCCCATGCGCAGGGCGCGGTCGTTGCCGAAGTGGAAATAGAGCGCCTCGTGGGGCGTGCGTGTCTCGCCGCGAAAGATGGGCGCGAGGGATTGGCCCTGAAGCGGGTCGATGATGCGTGTCCCAACTTGCGTCGGGTAGTTCGCGCCACCCAATTCCAACACGGTCGCCATCACATCGATCAGGTGGCCCGGCTGATCCGTCGTGCCGCCCGGCGCCATCTTCAGACCTGCGGGCCAGTGGGCGATGAGGGGGGACGCAATGCCGCCTTCGTGCTGGTTCTGCTTGTAGAGCCGGAAAGGCGTGTTGCCCAGGTGCGCCCAGCTCGCGTCGTAGGTCCAGTGTGATCCCGGCTCCCACGGCTTCATGAAGCGCCCCGTGGTCCGCTCGAAGGGGCATGCGCCATTGTCCGCCATGAAGAGGATCAGCGTGTTCTCCAGCAGCCCCTTCTCCTGGAGATGGTCCACGATCCGGCCCACGCTCGCGTCCAGTTCGCCCACCATCGCCGCGAAGACCTCCATGCGGTCCGCCTCCCACTGGCGATCAGCGTCGCTCAATGAGTCCCACGCCGGGATATGATCCGGGCGCGGGCTCAGCGCCAACTTCGCGGGAAGGAGGCCCGAGGCTACCTGGCGCTCGTGCCGCTTCACGCGCAGGACATCCCAGCCCGCATCGTAGCGCCCGTCCTGGGCTTTCACCTTATCCTCGGGGGCCTGAAGCGGATAGTGGGGCGCGTTGAACGCGGCATAAAGGAAAAAGGGCTTGCCGTCCGCCGCCATCTCGTCCACAAAGTCATTCGCAAAGTCCGCCACCGCGTGGGTCGTGTAGAAGGGCCGTCCCTTCACGGTCTCGGGCACGGGCCACACTTCCCCATTGAGCCGAAAGGTCTTGTCGCCCGCGAAATAGTCCGTCGCGCCGGAGAGGTGCCCCCAGTAACGCTGAAAGCCGAAATCCGTCGGCTGCTTGTCCAGGTGCCACTTCCCCACCATGCCCGTGGCGTAGCCCGCCGCCTGTAGCACTTCCGCCATCGTCGCGCCCCGGCTCAGGGACTCCGCCCCGGCCTGATCGCAGTAGAGCCCCGTCATCAGGGACACGCGGGAGGAATGGCATTTGGCTGTGTTATAGAACTGGGTGAAGCGCAGCCCGCCCTGCGCCAGAGAATCCAGGCGCGGCGTGGCGATTTCGCTGCCGTAGCAACCCAGATCGGAAAAGCCGAGATCATCCGCCAGGATGACCACGATGTTGGGACGGGACTCGCCCTGGACGGAAAGGCCCGCCAGAATCAGGGCCGCAAGCACGGTGAGGGATCGGAAGGACATCGGGCAATACTCCTTGTTGAACGGACGCCATCAACGTTTGGTCGCGGCTCCGTTTCCGGCGCTTCAGGGGGACAGGTCGCAAGGTCGGGAGCAGCGGGTGGAAGTATCCGGGAACCTTCTGGACAGATGCCGGATTTTACTGCATGATGGAGTACGGATCGCAAGCGCGGCAATGGGGCCTTCCCGGGCCGCCTCGGTCGGGGTATGAAGCAATAGGGAGGCACAGTCATGGCGGAGTTTCGCGATAGAATATTGGTCGGGATCCTGAGTATAGTCGCGGCGTGTGGTGCCGGGGCGGGGGACGGTGTCCACCTCGCCCTTTCCGGACTTCACAATGCGGCCGACCCGGTGCGAGGCGGCGGGGACTGGTGGGGCATTTTCCCGGAGGGCGAAGGCTATACCTTCCAGCCCGTGCGGGTGCGCGTGGAGGCGGTCGTCGATCCCCTCGCGGACGGAGACACGCGCAAGACTGCGACCCTGATTACGGTTCCCGGAAAGGTTGAGGATATTCCTCTGATTCGCGGTCTCATGTCCTCGGTCGCCGGACCGCTGAAGTCGCTGAAACCTGAGAAGAACTGGGGCTACATCGCCCCTGGAAACTCCATTACGTTGCCGTGGGTCGGAGCGCCGAAGGAAATCCTGTCCATTTCTGCGGAAGGTCGAGAGGCGCGCAAGCACCACCCACGCTTCGGGTCCATAGACGGCGTGGACTATAAACTTCGATTGAACCGCCGAGTGGAAAAGGAGACCACGACTCAAGTTATCGCATCTCTTCCCGTCTTGAGGGCTCTCGAGGGACCTGAGCTGCTCTGGGCAGGCGACTTGGATCGCGATGGAAAGCTGGATCTGCTGTACAACCTCAGTTCGTTCTACATCGACACCGAGCTGGCCCTGTTTCTTTCCTCCGCCGCAAAAGAAGGCGAACTCGTCGGACTGGTGGCCCGATGGAATGCCGTGGGTTGGTGTTAACCGCGCCGATCCATGAATCAAAGCTTGGGCTGGTGCTTGTCCATCGTCTGCGATGAACAATTGACGTAAAAGGATTGGCTCGTAATTGGGGCGAATGCGGTACCGTGCGCGGCCTGCGCTGCGAACGGGGCGCACTCGATCAGCAGCGATACCATAGTCGTTTTCAAAGTCATCGCATATGAATTCCTGCGATTTGCGTCCACAGCATCCACGACCCCACCGACGCGCTTCTCGTTCGCAGCTTCGTCGTAGATCGATTTTTACCGTGCTTAGTCGTTTCAGTCTGCATTACCGAATGGAATGGCGACATGGATATTCGGGTGAAATAGATGCCAGCTTCGGAGCAGCCACCATGAGCGGATGTGATAGCATGCGATGCTGACATCGGTAAATGGTTTTGGACATTGTACTCAACCTCGAGTGGGGGGATTCCCAGTGCAATCGCTAAGAATAACGCATTTCAAGGGGAATGAAGCCAGTCCTGGGAGACTGGTGGAGATCGAGTTTGAAGTAGATGGCGCAGCAAAACGTGAGGTCACATCCCGGTTCAACTTCGCGTTGACTACTCAGGATCGCGAGGATATTCGATGGTATCTTGAGGAGTTTCTTGAATATCCACAGGATCCCGCTCCCAGAGTAGCAGAGCGCATTGAAGCACGTATAGAAGCTATCGGCGAAATGTTATTCAATGCAATTTTTGGATTCGATGATTTTTCGCGCGAACTCTGGATGGAGGTTCAGAACACAATCAATGCCACGCGCGTCCAAATTGTTGAATCAGATGAAGAGGCAATGTCGATT
Organism: Candidatus Hydrogenedentota bacterium; assembly: GCA_016791475.1. Taxonomy (NCBI): domain Bacteria; kingdom Pseudomonadati; phylum Candidatus Hydrogenedentota; species Candidatus Hydrogenedentota bacterium. Next base: position 41,167 of record JAEUWI010000027.1, on the reverse strand, counting down.
CCTTGGGAACTCATTCGTGACCCGAAGAGAGGCGAGTACGTCGCGCTGACAGCCTTAGCGTTCGTTCGCTCCCGCCCAGAATCTATTGCTGGCACGCAGGATACGGGAGCGGAAGCTAGAGATGAACGATTTCGCGTCTTACTTGTCATTTGCCGTCCGAAACGCGAGAACGATGTCCCCTTCCGTTCGGTCGCCATTCAAATTATGAAGGGGCTCGGAGAGAGTTACTCTCCGCGTTTACAGTTCGACGTGCTACGTCCTCCTACGTTTCGTCAGCTCGAACTTACGGTACGACAGGCCAAGCAGAACGGCTTTCCCTATCGCATTGTTCATTTCGATGGGCACGGAATTTTCTTGGATGACTCAGAGCAGTCCGCTGGTATGCATCCCGCCGATGCGTGCGGACTACCCCACCGCGCGCGAGGTTACATATGCTTTGAGAAACCAGAGCGGTTGGATAATAGGGAATTGATAGACGGAACGTCTCTTGGTCGACTATTGGCGGATTCAAATGTTTCGATTCTAGTCCTGAACGCATGCAGATCAGCGCACGCGCAACCAAGGGAGTTACCTAACGACTCCGTTGGCGACGGGAGCGACACACAGGGAAGCGTACTTGCCTTCGGCTCACTTGCGCAGGAGGCAGTGGATCAAGGAGTCACTGGTGTCGTAGCCATGCGCTATAACGTCTACGTTGTAACTGCAGCTCACTTTATGACTGACCTCTATAGTGCCCTTATACAGGGCTCTGGGCTGGGTGAAGCGGTGTCTCGTGGAAGAGGAAAGCTGCATTCAGATCCGATGCGCGCTATCGCATTCTCACCCACCCCTCTGCAGGATTGGTCCGTCCCGATCGTTTATGAGCGGGTTCCAGTTTACATGCTCCCGAAATCGAATGGTGCTGACACGGACTTGCATGTTTCAAACGACTTAGATGCAACTGCATGTTTCGATCCCCAACTACCCAATCCGCCTGATGCGGGGTTTCTCGGGCGTGATGAGACTCTCTTGGCCCTTGATCGTGCATTTGACACGGAATCCATCGTGTTACTTCACGCGTACGTGGGAAGCGGAAAGACTGCCGTAGCCGCTGAATTCGCCCGATGGTATTCCAGAACCGGTGGCATTAAAGCGGGGAGAGTTTTGTTCAGCTCCTTTGATACCCATATTACACTGCGTAGTGTGTTGGACCATTTTGGCGAGGTATTTCGGACGGAATTGGAGAAAAGCAAGGTCAATTGGGACGCGGTTAGCGACGTTCGAGACATGAGCCGAATTGTTCTTCGATTTCTTGAACGAGTCCCGATTCTATGGATTTGGGACAACATCCAGCCTATTACTGGATTTCCTGATGAATCCGACACGCCCTGGACCTTAAATGAGCGGAAGGAGATTGCCGATTTTCTACGGGAGGCGAATGAAACATCTGTAAAGCTTCTACTCACATCGCGCCGGAAGGAATGGTTGCTCCTGGGTAACCTGCCGCAACGCATTGCCCTCCCCAAGATGCCGATGAGGGAGCGAATTCAACTTACCAAAGCGTTGTCAGAGAGACGAGGACACCAGATCGCCGATGTTAACGACTGGCGACCACTTCTCGATTTTTCGGATGGAAATCCTCTTACAATCACTGTTCTGGTGAATCAGGTCTTGGCCGACAATTTAGTGCAGAGATCAGATATTGAATTGTTAGTTGCGCAACTTCGTGCGGGCGAAGCCGATTTCACAGATGAGGAGTTCGAGGGCCTCTCAACGTCGCTTGGCCGTTCGCTTGACTACAGTTTCAGGTACTCGTTTACGGACTTAGAGAGAAAGCAAATCGCTTTACTTCACATATTCCAAGGTTGCGTTTTTGTTAGAGTACTTGTGGACATGGGCCGTGTCGACTCTGCATTTTGTATAGACTCAATAAAAGGGGTAACGGAAGAATACTGCAAGGAACTTCTAGATCGTGTTGCCAATTGTGGTGTGCTCGCCCCCTTGGGGAATGGCAGATACTCAATTCATCCTGCATTCCCGTGGTACTTAAAGCCTCTATACAATTCGCAATATTCTGATCCGTTAGCCACCAAGAGATCTTTCACGATGGCGATAGGAACAATGGGCCATTCTTATCACAACCAGTTCGGAAATGGCAATCGAATAGTACTTGAACTTCTTGCCGCCGAGGAGGCCAATTTCCTTCATGCACGAGAGCTCGCACGTGCGAATGAGTGGTGGAGTCCACTCGTGGGCACTATGCAGGGTCTGTGGACTCTTTGTCAGTACACTGGACAATCGAAAAAATGGAGGTATTTGGTCGGGGAGATCACCCAATATTTTATAGATTCCAATACCGGCGGGCCGTTGCCCGGAAGAGATGCCGAATGGTTATTTGTCGCTGGGTATAGAATCTCGCTGGCTGAGGAATCAAGAGATTGGATGGAGGCGGAGCGGCTGGAGGTGCTTTGGATCAATTGGACGAGAGATCGCGCGAAGAACTCTCTTTCGAAAAAGCAAAAGAAGCTTAACAACAATGACCGACATCTCATTCGCTCTCTCTCCGTAGCGCTGCAACAGGCTGGCCACACACAACGTGCTCAAGGTAAGTCCCAGTGTATCGAGTTCTACGATGAGGGAATGAGACTATCAAAGCTAATTGGAGATGCACCTAGCGCCGCAATCATCGCATACAATCTGGGGCGCGCCTACACAGAAGTTTCATCTCTGAAGGACTTGAACAGTGCCGAAAAATATTACCTAGCAAGTCTCGCCATGCATCATAGCCAGGATCTATTGGGGAAGGCCAGATGCATGGCAGAATTGGGAAAAGTTTCCTCGAGTCGTTTTGAAGAGGGCCTTCTCTCAAGCCGTCCAGAAGCGGAACTAGTCGAGCACTTTGAGAAGGCACTAGGCTATTACGAACAAGTACTACGAACGATACCTAGTGACGACATCAACATGTTTGGACTCACCCACGGACAGCTCGGAAACCTTTATAGACGCGCTGGCCAATTCAACATGGCTCTGGAGCACCATCTCAAGTGTCTCCGCTATGAAGAATTACGTGGAGTCCAATTCGATACTGCATCGGCTCGATTCAACATTGCGCTAGACTTTGGTAGTGCCGGAAGATTTTCGGAATCTTTGATCTATGCCAAGGCTGCTTTGCGCGATTTCGAGGATTACGGCCCGCGTGCAGTCGAAATGGCGGAGAGAACGAAGGAGCTGATAGCAATTTGCGAAGTAGAGGCAAGTAAGATGCGTGGGACCGACTTGTCAATTGACTAAATTTCTTCAGGTTGAAGCGTATGTGGAAAGTAACCTGTTGAAAGTATCCCCTGACGCGAAGCTTCTTGACTCGGCGAACCTACATCAAAATGGCCTCTACGCACCCCGGAGGAAAATCTTCTCCGTGACGTTCTTAATATTAGAGGGACCCGGTGTAGGACTTTTTCAGTTAAAACTTTCGGAGGGTGGTTGTGATCGGTAACCACGCCGCTCCAATGGCCGGAAAGAGTCCGCCGAGGACACAGATGCTCGCGGCCCAGTGGTTGGCGTTGGCGCGGGCGTGGAGGCGTTTTTCCATAGCCCATGCGCCTCACTCGTACACCGTGAAGAACAGCGCGTCCCCCACCGTCGCGTATTCCGCTTTTGTGACGCGCTCTATTTCCGCGTCGGGCGCGAGGCCGGGGATCGGCTCGTTCAGCTCGGCTTCGGTCAGCACATGGATTCTGAAGGAGGCCAGCACAGCGTGTATTTTTTCCTCGAAAGCCTTCAGCGTCGCGGCGGCTTCGGGCGTGAGAAACTCGGGATCGTCGAAGGGCGAGCCTTCGTCTTCTACTTCGTCTCGTTCGCGGCCAAACACGATGTCGGGGGAGGATGGCCCGTCTTCGGAGACGTAGAGAAAGCCGCGCTGCACGGCGGCGAAGGGCGCGATCATGGAAATGCCGACGATATAGCCCACGCGGCCCGTCATGGGAACGGTCACGGGCACAAAGTCTTCCTTCTCCTCGTCCCACCCGTCCTCCTCGAAGGTGCCGTCGAACTCAAAGACTTTGCCATCGGGACTGAGGAATACTATGTCGTAGCTCCGCGGATCGTCCGGCCAGAGATTTTCGTCGTCCGGCTCACCTTCCTCATCCCACACCACCATCTCCTGGGGCGGACGATGGTGCACATGGACCGCCGGGTCAACACCCATCAGCGCGGCACGGACCTCGTCGCCAATTCCGTCGTAGTAGGAATCTCCGTCGTAGTAATAACCGCCGGTCACCCGTCCATCCGGAAAGGCGTTGCGGATTACTCGGTTTACTTCTTCCATGTCCATGGTGGTGACGCTCCTGTTGCTTGCATCGGTTGGCATCACGCTAATCTACGAGGGCGTGGCGCGTCAAGAAACGGGCTTCAGACGCCCCAGCCCGCACCCGGCATCACCATACTCCCCACGTTCTCCGCGCTTACGGTCTCTATTTCGAGACAAAACCCGTCTCAATTCGGAGACTTCAGCCCACTATTACTCCACGCTCTCTGGTGCTGTGGCGCGATTGCCTATTGGAAATAAACAGCTTACACCGGATTCTCAATATCAGGTCTATTGGCAAGACTCTTGCTTATTAAACAAGACCATCTACTACACAAAAACCAGCCGGAGACAGCCCAAGCACACGCTGTCACTGAAACCAAGAGATACCCCGATACGATGAATACGAATACCGTCTGGTACCTGGACACGATCCTCATTCGCCCCGGAGTAGCCGCCATGCCTAAGCTTGCCACTCGCAAGACCGTGCAACTCGACGCCGCCGCCGCCATCGGCCTGGTCGCGGTCGAAGCGTCGGGCCGCTTCAACTGGGAATTGATCGCCGCGCCGGACGGCAGCGAAGCACCCCTGCACGGCGCCAATGACCGTCGCGTGCGGTTCACGCCGGACACCCCCGGCCGCTACCTTATCCGACTCAACGCCACCACGGCCCGGGGCGAGACCCACCACGTAATCCGAATTGGTGCGGGGGAAGATGGCGCCATCGCCCTGACCACCCTCGAAATCAAGGCATCGCCCGCTGACTGAAGGCGGGTTGTTCCCACCACGCGGGGCGGATGACGGAATACGCGCTCGAATCGCACCCGAGCTGCGGGGATCTCCGTCACCCGCCTCGCACTTTTGTTTACGGGTCTTCTACACCATCGCGGTGATTTCCCAACGTGCCTTCAGCCGACCGAGAGCCTGGTTGCGATTCTTCCCGGCTCAGGGCAGTTGGAGCAGCGATTGAATTTCACTGACCAGTCCGTACACGGCCACGATGTCCTTTAATCCGTCTTCGTTGGCGTCGTAGATCTGAAAGCGGGCACCGCCGCCGCTACCGAAGTTGAAGCGGCCCGGACGGTTCATGTTGTAGCGCTGCTCGGGCAGGAATGTGCGGTCTCCATTGCCGAGGAGCACGGATACGTCGAGGGTTGTCCCGCTCGCGGAAATGAGATCGAGGACGCCATCGCCATCAATATCGGCGGCGCTGCCCTGACCGGGATCGGATCCGTTGCCGGGCTGATACACGGCGGATTCAAAGCCCCCTCCGTCCAGGCCGTAAAGCAGAAAGAATCCACCTAAGAATTGACTCGTGCCTTTTGAGTCCACGGGGTCGGAGTAACCCGTCATAATGACGACATCCTGGACGGAATCCTGGTCCATGTCGGCCACCTCGATATTTTGTACGTAGAGGCTGGAATCCAGCGCGAAAATCAGGGATGGCGAATCAAAGGTTCCGTCGCCATTGCCCATATGGACCACCACGCCTCCGGGGAAATCATTTACCCCCACGAGCAGATCCTGGAACGTGTCGGCATTGATGTCTGCGGCGGTAATGAACTGGGGGCTGCGGTTGGTATCGATGACCTGGGGTGTCTGGAATGTTCCGTCCCCGTTGCCCAGGAGGATCGCAACTTTCTGCGCGGTTTCCACGGCCACTGCGACATCGTCAAAGGCATCTCCGTTGAAGCGTCCCACCGCACCGTAACTCGGCAGGTTCCCTATGGTCAGGTCGATGGTCGCCGGTGTTTCGAAGGTGCCATCGCCCTTGCCGAGAAGCAGAGAAATGGAATTGCCACTCTGGCTCGGCACCACGAGATCCACAAATCCATCGGCATTAAAATGGCCCAGCGAGATATTGGTGGGCGTCTCGCCGACCTCAATCGGGACGGGTGGGGCAAAGGTCCCATTTTCATTGCCTTTGAGTATGGCTAGGTCATTGCTGATCCGGTGGGCCACGGCGGCGTCCTCAATGGCGTCGCCGTCAAAGTCCGCCACCACGACGGACACCGGTTCGTTGCCTTCGGTGTTCGTGGCGGGCGGCGGCGGGGTGAGGCCGGCACTGCCGTCATTGAACAGCACGAACACGTCCATGCTCCAGTTCGCCGAGACCACGTCGGGGTCGCCGTCTTTGTCCATGTCCGCGATCACGGCGGTCTCGGGGGTATTACCCGTCGGTACCGCCAGCGGCGCGAGGAAGCTTCCATCCCCGACACCGGGCAAGATCGTGATTTCGGAGGAGTTTCGATTGGCCGCCACCAGATCCGGGACATCATCGCCGTTCATATCGGCTGCGGAGACTTTGGCGGGCGTCGCGCTGCCAAATTCCGACACAGCGTAGACAACGGCATCGCGGAACGTACCGTCGCCATTGCCGAGGGCCACCACAGCGGAGGCCGAATTGACGTTGGACTGACCGAAGCCGGCTGCGAGGTCGAAATCGCCATCGCCGTTGAGGTCGGCCACCGCCACGGCCCCTGGAAACGCCTCACCGTCGGGACGGGGGATTGCCACCACGCCGTCCTGGAATGTACCGGAGCCATCGGCATTGTTAAACAACACGTACACCTGCGAGCCGTTCTGGTCTGCGGCGGCGATGTCCGGCGCCTCGTCACCGTCGAAGTCGCCGATGGCGACGTCCGTCACCATCACGCCCGCGGGATAGAGCGCGCCCGCCGCAAAGGCGCCAGACCCATCACCCAGCAGGACTTCCACATTACTGGTGGAATTCGTTCCGGTGGCAATGATCAGATCGAGTGCGGTGTCGCCGTTCAAATCGGCCACGGAGAATTCCGGGGCCTGATTGCCAATGGTTGTGGGCGAGTTTATCGCCGCGCCGAAGCCGCCGACGCCGTCGTTGAGGTAGACCGACACCTGCCCGGGTAGGGCGTTCCCCGGGGCGCGCTGCGCCACAACAAGGTCGAGACTGTCTCCGTCGTCAATGCGCGCCATCGCCACGCCTTCCGGTCTCAGCGTAAACTCGTCGATCAGCACCGAGGATTGCAGTGAACCATCACCGTTGCCCCGAAAGAGCCGGACCCGGTTGAGGCTCGATCCGATTGTTACTGCGATGTCCGGGGCACCATCACCAGTCACATCGCCCGCCGCCGCGTCCGTCGGTATGTCGGCGATGGGATACTTGCGGCCTTCAAAGAGCGGCGCGTCCCGAACGATGATCGTGCCTGCGTCCGTCGTGCCGCCCCGCACCGGAGCCACCGGCGCTGAAGTGCCCTTCAGACTCCGTCCACCTTCCGGGGCGAATCGTGCACGCACCGTGTAGTCGCCGGATACCGTTGGAACGCCGGCAATTGAGAAGCGTCCGTCGACGCCCGTCGTCGCCGTGAATCCGGGTACGACAGTGACCTCCGCGCCTTCCAGGGGCACCTCAGCCTCGTCGGTTACGAGGCCGATCACCGTCGACCCCGGATCGGGCAGGACGGTGAACTCCAGAGGACCCGTAGTCCCGGTGTTTTCATTCGTGTCCGTGGCGATGGCTTCCAAGGTGAGCAGATTGATATCGAGCGGCACCTGATAGTCAAGGGCAAAGGGCACCGCCGTGTCCGTCCCCGCTTCTAGACCCTGCGCGACGAAGGTCACCGAGGCCACGCGACCATTGTCCTCCGCAGTGGCTCTCAAGGTGATCGATTCGCCCTCAATCAATTCGCTTCCATCCCCGGGACTGCTCAGAATCACCGTGGGCGGTGTGGCGTCCGCCACAGCGGGATCGTCATCTTCTCCATCCAGCAGGCCGTCTCCGTCCGAGTCCTGGTCTATCGGCGACGATCCCCGCCGCAACTCCTCGCCATCGGCCAATCCGTCCTGATCCGTGTCGCTGGACGCGGGGTCGGTGCCGACGGCATCTTCCACCGTCACGGACAGGCCGTCCCCGTCCAGATCTTCATCACCATCGAGGATACCGTCGTTGTCGGCGTCGTTGTCGCCCGCAGCCAGACCCAGCGCGGCTTCGATGGCGTCGCGAACACCGTCGAGATCGATGTCGTCGCAATCGCCGGGAAAGCGTTCACAGAGGGTTTCGGCCACCAGCGTGCCCACATTCGTCGTGCCGCCCGCAACGGGAACCGCGGGCGGACTGACCGCGATCAGGGCGGGCCCGCTACCGAGACGCTGTGCGATGGTGACGATATTGCCCTGATTCGCGGCCACCAGCGGAATGCTGAAGGCGCCGCTCGAATCCGTCTCGCCACTCCCGGCAAGATTCACGATGCGGATGTCACTGTCTTCCACGGGCGCGCCGCCGCTGTCCTCCACAGCGCCCACCACCGTGGTGAGGGCGTCACCGGCGACCACCGACACGCGGGCGACCGAAGTTGCACCCCGGTTGTTGGCCGTGATGAATACGGTGCCTTCGCGCACGGCGGTGACCACGCCTTCATTCGAAACCGTCGCGATACGGGGGTTGCTCGTCCGGTAGGTGGTGAAGTCATTTCGCGCGGATACGTCCACGGTGCTGCCATCGGCCAGCGTTGCGATCACCCCCATCCGGGTCGTCGCGCCGGCTTCGGTAAGCACCGGGCTTTCGGGAGTGGCGCGTATGGATACCGGCAGCACGGGTGGAGTCTGACGGAAGATCAGGCTGTCGATGACCTCCACGCCGCCACTGCGCACCTGGAAGGGATCGCTGTAGACATACCAGGTTTCTCCGCCGATCACTCCCGAGCCGGTAATCTGGACGAAATCATCGCCCACCTGGTCACGCGGGGAACCAGGGCCATCGGGGCCGAATGAGTCGGTAACCGAAACATTGTCGAAGAAGAAAAAGCCGCTCTGATCGGGCTGAAAGCTCTGGCCGTTGAGCATGAGCGTGAAGGTTTCGTTGAGTTGGAGTACCGGCGCCTCGCCTTTCGGCTCCGCTTCGGATTTCGACAATTGGTTGACCAGTTCCTGCACCGCCGTGATGACGCGGGGCGTGGCGAGCCCCACAATGGTGCCATGATCCGCGGCGGGGATGGTGCTGATGGCCCCGCCGGTCATCCGATACCCGCGCAGGCAGGCCCCCAAGTCCAGGTTGCATCCGATCGCCATGCAGTTGGCAATTGCGGCCTCGGAGAGTTCGCCGGCGAGTACGGTCTCGGTGTTGGAGGGCGCCGGGAAGGATTCCCCGCGCTGGTAGGCCAGGCAAGTGGGCGGAAAGACCAGCGAGCGCGCGATGGGATCGAAGGCAAAGCGCCGCTCCGCGTCTATATCACCGGACAATCGGACCGAGTCCCCGCCAAGGCTGTAGCCCACGATAACGACCTTGGGCTCCGGACAGTCCGGTGGTTGATCCCGCTTCAATTGATCGAGCCACATTCTGCCGATTTGCACTTGCAAGGGCCCAAAGGACTGGGCGCGGGCGATGAAAGAGCGGACCTTTTCGGGATCCACGGCGTCCACGCCCGACTTGATCGGCTGCACACCCGCGCTGAAATCCCTCCCGAGTAGCGCGTAGAGGTCGTCCTGAAGATCGGTGCCGCCGGCGAAGATGAGCACGGCAACGATGCCGCATCGATCGCGGGCTTTGCCCCGAACGGTGTAGGGCGGACACGTGGCCTGCCACCCGCCCTTCGGGAGGCCGGACCCCTTGTCGGTAACGATGGTGGAGCCATCTTCCGAGACGGCCCCCGAGGCTACGATTGCGTACTGGCCCAGATCGTGATCGAAGCTGAGAAAGTAAGAGACCTGGCCCGGCGCGAGACCGGCGGTGTTCGGGTACTCAACGCGAACCGGTGGATCGTAGGTTGCCCGGGGCGGCTGAAATGTCAGGGTCATGTTGGGCGCCGCGCCGTTCGGCATCGGCATGGGAAGATCGTCGAAATGCACCTGATCCACGGAGACGGCGACCGGGTTCTCCGGTGAAGGCCGCGTGCCGTCCGCGAGGGTCATGGAACCCGCGGCGATGGTGAACTTCACACCCTCCAGTCCCTCTACGGTCAACTCCACATCCTGGGTTCCGTCGTACATGCGCGCGTTGGCCGGATTGATGGCGGGCAACAGCACGGGCATGCTCAGAGAGTTTGCGGTATCGGGCACGATGTAGGGATCATAATTGAGCGACGGAAAAGAACCGACTGGAATCGGCTCGCCGTTCAGTGTCGTGGCGGTGGCGCCGTCCACGCGCAGGTGGGCCAGGCCGCTGGGCAGGTCGGTGAAAGTGAAACTGCCGTCGGCCGCGCTTCGGGTACTTACGAAATCGCTGTCCACCGAAAGCTCGACGGTCGCGCCGCCGATGGGGCCGCCCGCGTTGTCCAGCACGCGCCCGGCGAAGCTGGTGGGCGTTCCATCGCCCCGCGCCAGTCCAAGAATATCAAAGGTCGCCGGGGCGGTCGTGTTTCCTTCAAAATCGGCGGTGATCAGGTTGTGCGTGTCGGCCCCGCCGAGCGTGTAGCGCACTTCGGCATGACCCGACGCCGAAGTCATCACGGTGATCTCCTGGAGCCCTTCGGTGTCGTTGAAATAGCCATCCGCGCTGGTAAATGAAAAGGTTACCGGGACGCCCTCCACCCCATTGTCGCCATCGCTCACCCACACGGTCAGGGGCACGGGCGCGGTACTGTTTATCTCCACCTTCTGATTGTTGCCCTCCATGATGTTAATCTGGGTCGGCGCGCCAGGCAGTGCCGATGCGCAATAGAATACGCTGTTATCCGTATCTTCCGAGACGATTTCAAGGCGGTTGTTGCCCCGGCCCGCGTCCGTGCCCAGGGTCCAGTACATCGTTGCCCGCCCCTGGGCGTCCGTCATGATCTGCAGGCGAATACCGTCGGGATTCGGGATGTCGGGGCTGAGCGAGAGCTGCCCGTCGCTCCGCGTCACGCGGGCGGTGAGGTGGCTGTCGGCAATGGGAAGGTTCGCGCCATCGGTCACTTCCACCACCACGGGCTCGGGCAGCGTGGTATTGGCTCCGCCCAGTTGGCCATTACCGGAAACAAGGGTGATTCGCGGGCCGGCCAGGGGTAATCTCGTCACGGTCACCTGGGCCAGCACGACGTTGCCCGCCTCGTCCGTGGCCGTCGCCTCGATGACGTTCTCTCCCACGGCCAGCGGTACGGCCATGCGGAGGAAGGTGCCATTGGTGCCAAGACCCGGATCGGTCTCCGCAGCCGCGCCATTGACGAGCACCTGGAGCCCCTCGAATCCGGCGAGCAAATCGCCGGCGCGGCCCGACACGTCAATCGAGTCGGTGTAAACCTCCGCGCCGTCTTCGGGAAAATCGATGAAGAGCGCGGGTGGTGAAGCATCTTGAATGACCACCACCGGCGCGGGCGCGCTGCGAAGAAGGAGGTCGTCGACGGCGCTGACAAAAAGTCGGTTCGGCCGGTTTGCATAGAGAGGGACGGACACGGAATAGGCGCCTGCATTGTCCGCCGTAGCCGTGGCAAAGCCCCCTCCGCCGTTGACCTCCACCAGCACACCGGGCTGGGCGTTTCCCGTTATCTGAATCGTAGCTTCACCGGTAAGCTCCGGAAGGGCGTTGACCACGGGCGTCGTGGGCGGCGCCGGCACGGGGCCAGCGGGCTCCTCCGGCCCTCGTGACAGCACAAAGGAAACCGTAGAACCGGGAACAGCTTCGGTGTCCGCGGCGGGATCCTGGGAGATGATGAGGCCGGCGGCCACCGTGTCGCTGAAAGCCTCGGAAACCGTGCCGATGTCCAGACCGGCGGCAATGATTTCGGCCTCCGCCTCGGCCCGCGTGAGCCCGACAATGTCGGGCACCTTCACCGGGGGATCGATGGGAACGCATCCCGTGGATGGAATGAGTGCGGCGAGGCAACACAACGACACTAACGCCAAGAGCAATCGCACGATGCTACCCTCACGAAGAATGGGCACGCCAAACTCACTGCACGACGGAAAGACTCTTCTCGTACCGCTGCGGCCGCGCCCGCACCACAGCGGATTAGAGTGTCAGTATAGCCCGCGTCCGCCATATTGTCTACGGGTTTCGCGGGATATTTCGCGGTCTCACCACGAAGAGGCGGGATTTCGCACACGTGAGGCTACCGCCTTCGACCTATGGACTCTTAATCGATTTGCGGGGTTCGCAGTTCCAATCTGGATATTACGGTTGACTTTCAAGTCCTGAAACGTCGATGCTGCAAGCCGCCGTTGCTATCTCCGGAAAAGGATCCGCCCATGCCGCTTCTCAGCCCCCTTCTCGTCTCCCTGGCCCTGGCCAGCTCCATCGCCCAACCCGCCGACAACGGCTTTGCACCCGACCACCCGATCCGCCGCGTACCAACGCTGCTCGCGCGCGACGTTTCCGCGCTGCCGAAGGCGGAGGTCATCGGCTCGCCCGAGGTGCGGACCTTGCTGGGCTACACCCGTCGCCCAATTCATCTGCCCGACGGCCATACGATGGCACTTTTCTCTTTCAGCTTCAGCGCGCCCGCCAACTGGCTCTTTCTTATCGATTGCCGCACGATGTCCGTCGAGCGCTTTGCCCTGCCCAACAACGACATTGGCAGCCACGGCGCGGCCCTGGGCGCGGACGGCAATATCTACGTCATGTCCTATGGCACGGGCAACGCCTACCGCTTCGACGTGGCGAAGCGCGAGTTCACCGAACTGGCCTGCGAGGTTCCCGAGGGCCAGTACGCGTGGGACGCCATCGGCGGGAAGAACGGCCGCATCTATTTCGGCACCTATCCCGGCGCGTGGTTTGGCGAGTACGACCCCGCCACGGCGAAGTGGGAACTCTGGAAGCAACCCGTGCCCGAGACCAAGTATGTGGGCGAGACCAGCGCGCTGCCCGATGGCCGCATCGCCTTCCGAGCGAATGGACCGGCGGACGTGCGGATGGTTTTCGATCCCGAGACGCGCCAGTTCGCGCCTTTCGACCCGGCAACCGTGGCAACGCCTCAGGTGGCGGCTCCGGCCCTGCCGCCCCAGACCGATCCCGAAGACAGCTTTGAAACACCGGTGGAAGTCGACGGGCGCTGGTTTACCGTGAGCCGCGTGTCCAGTCGACTGATGGAATTGTCCCACGATGCCGAAGTGAAAGTCGCGGGCGAAATGAAGTCGAAAGCCGAGTCGCTGTGGTGGCTCAAGGCACAGCCGGGCGCGGTCACGGGCGTGAGTTACTATGGCGCCATGTTCCGCTATGACCTGGCCACGGGCGAATTGCAGCAGGGCCAACTCGACAACCTTGCGCCAGGCGGCAACTCAATCATGTTCGTGGAGACCATTACGCCCGAGTGCATTGTGGGGGCGAATTACAGCCAGCAGAATCTGTTCACGGTGAATCCCCGCAGCGGCGAGGTGCGTGCGGAGCTGGGCAAGATCGCCCGCGTGCCCGGCGAGGCCATGTGCGCCGTGGGGCTCGATGGTATCGCTTACCTCGGCATCTATGTGCAGACCGTCATCTCGCGATTCGATCCGGCCCTGCCCATCGTCTACGGTGAGAACCCGAAGGAACTCGCCCAGTTCGGTCCGGAGTACAAGCAGACCCGGCCCAGGGCCGCCGTGACCGATGGCAAGCTGGTCTACATTTCCTCCGACAGCGACTACAACCAGCTCGGGGGCGCGCTGATTGTCCACGATCCCGCATCGGGCAAGTTCGACGTGTACCATCACCTGATCAAGGACCAGAATCTGCCCACACTCGCGTGGGACGCCGAGCATAAACTCCTCTGGGGCGGCACGGACCGATGGGGCCAGATGCAGAGTGCGCCGCCGACGCAGGAGAGTGCTTTGATCTATGCCTTCGATCCGGAGAAGCGCGAAGTGGGAAAGACTATCACGCCGTGGCCCGGCGCGGACATGGTCACCCTCCATGGGATCACGCGTGAGGGTGTTCTGCTGGCAACACAGGGGGCCAATGTGGCCTGCATCGACACGAAAACGTGCGAGGTGCTGTATCAGGGGACGTGGCCCGCGGAACTGGGCAACGGCGCCGTGCCCACACACCTGCGCCTCGGCAGCGATGGTCTTTCCTACTTCGTGCGCGGCGGAACGCTGTATCGGTGGGACAGCGCGGCGAATACCCTGGAACCCGTGGCCACGGCGCCGGATGCGAACATGCTCACGGAATCGGAACCGGGCCTCTGGGTGCTCAGCAGCGCCACGACGATCTACCGTCTTCGACTGGGGAACTGAAGCTACACGTCCCGACCGGCGGCGGCCCCGGAAGCCCAGGCCCATTGAAAATTGTAGCCGCCGAGCCAGCCGGTCACGTCCATGGCTTCGCCGATGAAGTACAGCCCCGGCACCTCGCGCACTTCCATGGACTTGGGCGAGAGGGCGCGCGTGTCCACGCCGCCCCGGGTCACTTCGGCCTTGGCGTAGCCTTCGGTGCCGCTGGGAATGATGCGCCATTGCTGCAGGGTGGCTGCCATGGCGCGAAGGCCCTTGTCCGGCATTTCGCCCAGGGGCCGATTCCAGCCGTGGCGCTCGCAGAGCAGCTTTGCAAAACGGGCGGTCAACCTTTCGCGCAGGAACGCGCCGGGCTGAGTGGCCGGCGCGCGCCGCTTGGTCTCCAGCAACAGCTCCTCCAACCGTACGCCGGGAAAGAGATCCAACTGGATGGCGGCGCCCGCCTCCCAGAAGGACGATATCTGCAGTATAGCCGGACCGCTGAGTCCGCGATGGGTAATGAGGACCGCTTCGTCGAAGCCCGTCTTGCCGCAGGTCACCCGCGCATCGAAGGACACGCCCGAGAGCGGCGCGAGCGCACCCAGATCGGACTCCGCCAGCGTCAAGGGCACGAGACCCGGCGCACAAGGCACCAGGGGCACGTCAAACTGTCGCGCGATGCGGTAGGCCAGATCGGTCGCGCCGAGCTTCGCGATGGAAAGGCCACCCGTGGCCACCACCAGGGCCGGCGCGCTGCACTCGCCCTGATCCGTTTCCGCCACATAGTCTTCGCCCTTTCGCACCGCGTTCACCGTGCAACCGAGACGTATTTCCACACCCGCCGCCGCGCAGTCGGTCACCAGGGCGTCGATGATTTGCTGGGCGGAGCCGTCGCAGAACAATTGACCGAGCTTCTTCTCATGCCAGGCGATACCATGGCGCTCCACAAAGGCGATGAAATCCTTCGGGGTATAACGCGAGAGCGCCGAATGGCAGAAGCGCGGATTGGCCGAAACGTAGCGCGCCGGTTCCGCATTGACGTTGGTGAAATTACAGCGGCCGCCGCCGGAAATGCGGATCTTCTTCCCTACCGCGTCGTTGTGCTCGATGAGCAACACGCGACGGCCCCGCATCCCCGCCTCGATGGCGCACATAAGTCCGGCCGCGCCCGCGCCAAGGATAATGGCGTCGTAGTGCATCGCTGGCTCGCTCACGGCCACACTGGCACCGTGATCGCCACCAACGCCGCGTCGTCCAGTGTGGCCGGAGCCCGAAGGGGCCAGTTCGTCTCGAAAACCAGGCGCACTCCTGCGGCCCCCTCGCCCGCTGTCACGAAGTCTGCCCGCGGAGACCAGCCGTCCGCCTGCGCGGCGCCGTGTGGTGCCGACATGTCGATCACATCGTTCTCTCCATTAACCACCTGCCAGCCGAAGTTCGCGTTGCCACCGGGATCGCGGAGGCGGCCCAGCACGAGCCAGGCGCTCCCCGGTTGCACGGGCTGCGCCGCGCTGAAGATCCATGAGAGCGCGGGAAGGGTCAACAGGCCATCCCCATCTTCCGCGCGCTCCACGACGAAGCCCGGCGTGTTGCGGAGGTGGAACCACTCCCGCCCCGCGTCGATCCAGCCGGGCAGCACGGTATCGCCCGGATAGGCGCGTTCCACACTCTCCCAGTTGACCTGATTCTCTACCCACTGCAATTGCAGGAGCTGCTTCCCGCCCGCGAGTCGCACGGTGGCCTCGCCGCCCGCACCGGGGGCCACGCTGATCCCGGAACCGTCGGCGGTGGTCGAAGCGTCTTCCCAGAGTAGCAGCAGGGGAAAGCGCCCGCCCTGAATCGTGGTATCGCCACCTCGGCCGATGGCGCGCAGTTGAAGGGCGCCCGCTTCCGACCCTTTGGCCGAGTTCACCGGCAGGAGCTGGTTAATTTCGAGGGCAAGGTCCGCAAGCGCGGCCTGCCGCGTTGCAGGTTCACTGAGCAGGGCCGCGGCCCGCGCGAGGGCCATGCCCCGGAGGGCTTTGTCCTGCGCCACGGCGCGATAGGCCCCCACCGCCTCGACAGCCTGCCCCGCCGCTTCCAGCGCCACGCCGCGCAAGTACGCGGCATCTTCCCGTCCCGTTGCCTGTGCAAAGGTTACGGCGGCCCCGGCAGAATCGCCAGCCGCCAGTTGTCCTCGGCCACGAAGGGTGGCCAACTCGTTTGCGAACTCGCCACGGGCGGCGAGGGCATCGGTGACCCGTTCTAAGTCGTCCCAGCGCGCGCGGTCGGCAAGGGCCTGACCGATTTGCACGAGGCTCCAGGCCGGCATGGTGGCCTGGGCGGCCTCATCGGGCAGTCCAAAATCCACGGCGCGATCCCAGCGGCCCCGGCGCGACCACGCCTCATAGAGAATGTCGTGAAACTCGCTAAAGGATTCCGCCCGTAGATCGGCGTCTGCCCCCGCCAATTCAAATTGAGCCAGGGCGCCCGCGAGGTCACCCTGCGCAAGCGCCTGGCGCCCCAGGGCGAGTCGCGCCGGCGCAAAGTAACAGGCCGGTCCCGTTTGCTGGCTGGGTGGCGTGCCCTTTTTGTGAACTTCGCCCGCGGCCTGACGCAATTGGGAAAGCCCCTCCTCCACCTGGCCTGCCTGGAGCAGCACGCGCCCGTAGATGGCTTTGGGCAGGGGCTTGTCAATCTCCACATCCACCGCCCGACTGGCAATGCCCAGGGCCTTCTCCATGTCGCCATCGGCCAGCGCCCGGGCCACGTTCTGCTCGAAGTTGTCGGTGTGCAGGCGCTCCAGTCGAATGCAGACAAACATGAACAGGGCGAACACGACGAAGCCGAGGACCAGGGCGAAAGCCGGAACACGATAGCGCGCGGCCCGGCCTTCCACCGGCGCCAGCACAAAGGACAAGCCCATAAGCAGCCAGAAGGACTGGGCCATCACCGGCCACTGGAAGAAATTCTCGAAGGTGCTGTGAAAGAGGTAGCCCGCCAGGCCCGCCGTCACGCCGGCATAGAGCGCCCAGCCGGGATCCTCGTCCCGCCGCGCGTGGCGCGAACGCCAGGCCCGCTCCAGCCAGGCCAGCACCACCCCGAAAAAGCCCAGCACGCCGAGCAGCCCCGTCTTCACAAACAACTGGAGGTAGGCGCTGTGGACCGTCACTTCCACCGGCCCCTCTTCTTCCGCCAGTGCGGCCAGGGCGTCCGCATCGGGCCGGGGCACGCGAATATAGCCCTCGTTTTTGAGGATTTCCGAAATATCGTAGTAGCAGCCCCAGCCGAGGCCCAGCACCGGGTGCGCACGGCCGATGTGCCAGGCCGCAGTGTAGTACTGGGCCCGGTCCATCAGCGACTGATCATGGGCCGGATCCGCGAGCGTGGCGATGCGACTGGCGATCATGGGGCCCAGGAGCACTGCGAAAATCAGCCCTACAATCCCCGCGCCGAGGACCACCCGCCGGGGTGGACGAACCGACACGGCCAGATAACCGATGGCCACGGCCAGCCCGAGCCAGGAGCCCCGCGTCTTCGTGAACACTACGGCGAAGAGGCAAAGTAGGATGCACGCCGTGATCAGTGCCTGAACCGCGCGCCTGCGCGAAGAAAGGAGCACACCGAGGGCCGGGCCGCAGGCCAGCACCATCATGCCGCCCAGGGCCGTGGCGCCGTAGAAGGATCCGCTGCGCACTCCGTTGTGCAGTATTGTGTCGCTGGCGATTTGCTTCTCCGTGATACCGGCAAAGGTGAACTGCTGCAGGATCCCGTGGCACGCGATAAACGCGGCGCCCAGCACAAAGCAGAGCGCGATGGACCGGGCCTGATCGTGGGTTCGAACCGTCTGGAGCACCAGCCAGAACAACACGACGAACTCGCTGAACTGCCGAAAGTCCTGCAGCACCGCCACCAAACCGTTTTGCCGGAGCACGCCCGTGCCCACGGCGGCCACGAGGGAGAATGCGAAAAGCCCGAGCGGTACAAGGGGCACGCGCGGGCCGAAGCCGTCGCGACGCACCAGCATGAGCGCCGCCACTTTTGCCGCCAGCAGCAGGATGAGCACTTCAGGCAAGTTGAAGGTGATTCCAGCCACTTCCTGTTGCACGACGCCGAAGGGCATGATGGAAAAGGCAATGAAGCAGAGGGCGGCCTGGGTATTGCGCGCAATCAGGAGCAAGCCACAGACCAGGAGAATCGGCCCCACCATCCACGACGTCGCGCCCGCCAGCACGGCGAGGGTACATGCCGCGACGATAACTATGCAGGCGCGGAATGCGATTAGGCCGCTGCGGGCCTCAGGGGTCACCCCAAGCGTTTCGTTCGTATCCATCTGCGGCAGGCTTGCCCTTCAGGTCGCGGGGCGACAAGTTAGATCTGAGGCATGGGGGGCAGCCCCTTGAACCAGCGCTCGTGCAGGCGGTTGCCGGGTAAGAGAATGGCCAGTGCCGTAAGCAGAATAATCTTGAGATCGACCCACAGCGAGCGATTTTGCAGATACCATGCCTCGAGCGCGCCCTTGATCGGCATCACATCCTCGCGATAACTCTGCATCAGCGGCTTTCCGGAGCGCGCGGTGATGTCGTCTTCCTTGCGGAAGACCACCGAGCCGATCCCGGTAAGGCCCGGCTTGCTCTGATAGACCAGGCGCTTCACTTCGTCGGGGTAGCAGTCAAAGCACTCCAGCGTGAGGGGGCGCGGACCCACGAGAGACATGGACCCCGCGATAATGTTCAGGATCTGCGCCAGCTCGTTCAGCTTGCTCCAGCGAAGAAAGCGACCGAAAGGGAGCACCCGCGGATCGTGCGCGGCGGTCACCGTGCCCGAATTCGGGCTGCTTTTCAGCATCGTCGCGAACTTCCAGATCTTGAAGGGTCGCTCCTTGTAGCCGATGCGCTCCTGAAGAAAAAAAACTTCCCCTTCCCCCGTGAAACGAAGCACGAGGATAATGCCGAGCAATATGGGCGACAGGAGCAATAGAACCCCGATACCCACGGCCAGGTCTAAACATCGCTTTATAAAAAAGTACATGAGACTTCCTTCTTACATTCGCTGATCGAGGCTCTTCGCCTTTTCTTCGTGCTCCAGCTCGGGAACGGCCTCCAGAAAGGCCCGCACGTAGTCCGCCTTAAGGATGCCCGGTCGCTGGCTCGCACCGCGTGCAAAATCCATGAAGTTCTCCACCCGCACACGATCCGCCGGATCGTTTTCCAGCGTGATCGAGCCGATATTGGCGAAGCGATCAAAGCGCACTTCATCCTGCTCGGTGTAGAATTCTTCATAGGCCTTCTCACCCGTCGTCTCGCTTTGGAAGTAGTAACACGGCCACTTTCCCTGCGGGATGAGCTCCGACGCCCGACTGCGCGCCTCGTCCTCGCTGTCACAGTGCACGGGCTCAAGACCACTCCGTTCCAGGAAGGCCTCCGCGATTTCGGAGAAGGTCTTCTCGTCCAGTCCCTCCTCCATCCGCGGAAACAGGATCTCGCGGTTATGTCCGAGTACACACGAAAGCAGGCAGATCTGACCCGCCTCTTCGTGGGAGATGAAGTAGCGCTTCACGTCGTTGGGCGCGGAGAGCGGCTGGCGCTTTTCGAGGCGACGCAGAAAGCCGTGGGGCAAACTGCCGTCGGAGAAGGCGACGTTCGCAAAGCGCGCCGACGAAAAGGGCTGCCGGTCCGAATGGTACAGGAGCACCTTCTCCATCACCCGCTTGCTGGCACCCATCAAGTTCGCCGGGTTCGTCGCCTTATCGGAAGAAACCGAGAAGAACTTCGTAAACGAATAAGGCAGGGCCTCCAGAAACTGCGACGGGAAGGTCACGTTGGTGTCGATCATCCGCATGAGGCAATAGATGTCTTTTTCCGAGCGGACATGCTTGATGGCCGAAAGGTTAAGGATGTAATCGAAGGGCTTCATCTCCGCGAAGTAGCGGATACATTCGGCGCTGCCCAACCCGATCGGTAACGCGGCGAAATCCTCGGGGATCGCAAGGTTCGCGGACGACCGAAGCTCCCGCACCACCTCCACCAGATTGTTCTCGCTAAGATCAATGAGAGAGAGTGCGCCCGGCTGAAATTCCAGAAAGCACTTCACGACGGAAAAACCGATGGAACCCGCGGCGCCGATGATCGCCACGCGCTTGCCGGCTATCGCCTCGCGAAGGGCGTCGCGGTGTGCGTCAACCGCTTCACTGAAGCACGACGCCGCGCGGCCCGTCGCCAGTTGTTCGTATTCTTGCAGGGTTGCCAGTGCGGGCATGACTCAGACTCCCGCCGTCGCTTCGGCGAATACCGCCGACATGCGATCCGCCATATCGTGCATGTGTGCTTCAGAGAGGGTGGGGTGGACCATGAACATGAGCGAGGTCTCGCCCAGTTCCCGCGCCACCGGTAGGCGTTCCTTGGGGCGGAGACCGGCCTTCTCAAAAGCCTTTTCCATGTAAATCTCCCCACAAACGCCATTGCGGCAGGGTATGCCCCGCGCGTCGCACTCGGAGAGGATGCGGTCGCGGGTCCAGCCCGACTTGAGCTGCTCGGGCCGAATGAAGACGTGAAATTTGTAGTACGCGTGATCAAAATCCGCGCCTGGCAGCGGCACGCGAAGGAACGGGTTCGCACCGAATCGCTGCGCGAGGATCCCCGCATTGCGCGCGCGCAACGCCTTCCACTCGGGCATTCGCTTCAACTGGATCCGGCCCAGCACCGACTGCATTTCCGTGAGCCGCCAGTTCGTTCCAAAATCTTCGTGAAGCCAGCGGTAGCCCTCGGGCGCGGGCCGGCGATAGATCGCGTCGTAGCTCTTGCCGTGGTCCTTGTAGGTCCACGCCTCCTCCCACATCGCGTCGTCATTTAACGTGATCATGCCGCCTTCGCCGCCCGTCGTCATAATCTTGTCCTGGCAGAAGGACCACGCCGCGATATCCCCCAGCGACCCGCAGGGACGGCCCTTGTACATCGCGCCATGGCATTGCGCGCAATCTTCAATCACCTTGATACCGCGCTCGCACGCCAGCGCGAGGATCGGGTCCATGTCGCAGGGCCAGCCCGCAATATGCACCAGCACGATGGCCTTGGTGCGCGGCGTTAGCACCTGCGCGATAGACTCGGCGGTGATATTCCCGCTATCGCGATCCACATCCGCAAAGACGGGGATCATGCCCTGAATCACGGCGGCACTCGCCGAGGCAATGAACGTGCGGGGCGTCACGACAACCTCGTCGCCCGCTTTCACACCCAAAACCCGCAGCGCGAGCTCCAGCGCAAGCGTGCCGTTGGCCAGCGCCACCGCATGCTTACTGCCCGCAAACGCGGCGAACTCTTTCTCAAACTCGCGCGTCTCCGTGCCGGTCCAGTAGTTGACCTTGCCCGATCGAAGCACGCCGCCGACCGCCTCAATCTCCTCCTCGGAAAAACTCGGCCAATCGGTATACGTCAGACTCATAACTTCATTCTCCAGTCTACAGGCACCGCGATGTCTTACGACGCGGAAAGGGCTCGATGGCAACACGAAAAACCGCGCGCGGCCCCGTAGTATAGCGAAAAAGCGCCCGAACCCGTGAATCAGCGCGCCGGACACCCCACATAACGTAATTCAGGACAGGGTTTTCAGGTAAACCTTCGACGTCTCCCCCCGGTGAATAGTCACCGTGCCCGCCAACACGAAGCCATGCTTCCGATAGTAGGCGTTGGCCGCCGCCAGCGAGGCGCCCGCCACCACCTTGTACTGCGTGTGCCCCAAAGCGCGAAGGGTGGCCTCCAGCGCCGCCAGCAACTCCTGCGAGATTGGGCTTCCGCGGAACTCAGGCGCGATTACAATCGACAAGAGCTCCGGCACTCGACCAAGGCTGCTCACGCTGGCTTCGGTCTTGCCTGGCGAAAAGAGGGTCTCCAGCACCTTGGGGATGAGGTTAGGGGAAAAGAGCAACTTGGCCAGCGTCGGCGTCACGCGCAGGAACTTCTTGATCACAAATCGCTTCATCATAGAGGAAGTGCCGGTACTTGCCGATATGAAGCCCTTTACTTCGCCCTGTTCCCGCGCGACAAACAGCAATTCGTGTTCCGAGATGTACTCGTACAGAACAATCAGGAAATCAACACCCAGGCTTCGCAGAAAGCCTTGGTCAATATGCGCAAAATGCAGACGGGCCACCGCCCCGGCGTCTGCTCGTTCCCCTGGTTCGATCATCGCTCCGAGCCTTCGGGCCCATCGCCATCAACCGCAATCCGAAGCACCCGCTCCAGAGCCTCGGCCAGCCGGTCACGGGAGAACTTTTCCTCCGCCAGCTTTCCCGCCGCGAGGCTCGCTTTCTCAAGCCACTTCTGGTCACTCACCGCCGTCACAATACCCTGCGCCGCAGACGCCGGGTCGTCCTCGTCCACAACCAGACCCACACCATGTTCACGGATCAAATCAGCCAGCCAGCCGGAATGATTAATGCTGATCGGCGTACCCGACGCCAACGCATCGAAATATTTGTTTGCGGAATTCCAACGCATCTCCGGCAGGGGCACCACGAGGGAGGTCGCCAGATTTGCAGCGGAGAGGACGGCGGGAATCTCACGTTTGTGGAGCGGCGGAACCATGTGAAAATTATCGCCGAGCACCCCGAGATCACGGGCAACCGACGCAACGCGCTCGCTCTCCGCGCCATCACCCACCACCAGAAATCGCACCTCCGGGTTCAATCCTTTCGCCGCCGCCGCTATCCTGGCCAGATAATCCACGCCGTTTACACGACCCATGGTGCCGACATAGACCACCAGCGGACGATCTCCCAGCCAATCATGCCGACTGCGAAAAGCCTCGCCTTCCGAGGGAGGCACGCGGAACAGTTCCAGATCCGCGCTATTGGGAATAACTTCCACCTTCTCAGCGGGGTATCCCGCGCGCACCACGCCCTCCTTCATGCCGGGAGAAAGGGCGACAATGGCGGCGGAGTTGCGGTAGGCAAAGCGTTCGAGGCATCGCGCCAGAAAGATGGCGGGCCTGCTCTTGATTGCACCGGCGGCAATGGGCAGTTCCGGCCATAGATCCCGCACTTCGAATACCATGGGAATCTTGCCGCGCCAGGCCGCGTAGGCTCCCGGCAACGCTATGGTGAGCGGCGTGCTGCTCGCAAAGATAACGTCGCCGCCCACCGAGGCGGCGCGCCGCGCGGAGGCCGCCGCGAATCGAAAAAAAGCCACGATTCTCTCGGCATAGGGCGTCGCATTGGAATAGGGCACGAATAGCCAATGCACCGTTATTCCTGATTCATCCGTCACCTCCCAGCCTCCGGCTGAAGTGGAGCCCTCTCGGCGCGATGTGATCAGATGAACCTCGTGGCCGCGGGCAACAAGCCGCCGGGCCATTTCGTAGGAACGCGTGCCGCCGCTCATTTCCGGCGTGTTGAAGTACTGATGCAAATATACGATCTTCATGGTATCCACTTTTCCATTTCCCGGGCCGCCTGCCGGACCGGTGGGCCTGTTGGAAACCGCCGTTAGCGCAGCCGACTTTCGCTGCCCACGGCAAGCGCCCGGCATCGATCAAGAAAATAGCCCGCCCAGCGATCCGCAGCAAAATACTCCGCCTGGGCCCGCGTGTTGGAGCGCAAACGGCGAAAATGCGCGGGGTCGTCGTGCAGGCGAATCATGGCGTCCGCCAGTCCTGCAGCGTCCTTCGGCTCCACAAACAGGCCCACGTTCTCATCAACAATTTCCGGAATCGCGCGCCAGCGCGTCACGATAACGGGCAGCCCCGCCAGAAATGATTCCAGGATGGCGCCGGGATAGCCTTCGCCCCGGTAGTGGGTCGGTAGCAAACTCGCGTCATACATGCGGAAAGTCGGGACGATCTCTTCCGGCTGCAACGCGCCATGGTATTTTATCTTCGGACATCCATCAAAAACATTCCGCGGAAAGTCGTCGGCCCAGGGCCCGTATACATCGATGCTGATGCCCTCGGGCAGGCGGGAAGACGCCTCCGCCAGCACCTGCATGCCTTTGCTCTCATTGACTCTGCCTATGTACACGTATCGGCTGCAACTACCCTCATCGGGATCGGGCTCCTCCGCCGCGGCGGGAATCGGGCGGCTGTTGGGATACCACTCCACCCGGGAAATTCCCCGCGCGCGCGCCGCATCCACCAGCAGCTTTGATTCCGCGAGGTACAAGTCCGTGTGCCGCAGTACGTACTCCGCAAGCCAGCGGCCTGCACCCCGCAAGGTCGTCTGAACATCATCCCCGGCAAACTTCCGGACAATAAGCGGCTTGCCTGTCATACGGGCGATCAGGTACATCGCTGGCCCCATCACATGCAGTCCCGTGGTACTGCAATGAAGCGTGACGATATCGCTTCGCCGTGCGAACCCGTGGATGCTTCGAATCATTCTCAAGAATCGCATGGCGCCGCGGAGTCCCTTGCCCCGAACACCAAGGGTGTTAACGACATGAAGCTCGACTGAAGGATCCGATTGGAGGATATCCACTAAATATTCCAGCAGCGTGGTGGTGCCCGACGGTGGTGGCGGCATAGGACCAACAATGAGTATGCGTGCCGGAGCCGTTTTCACTTCCATGTTTTATTCCTTGGTTCCGGCTGGCTTGCCGTCGGCATCGGCGGCGGACTCGAAGAGCAGCTTC
This sequence comes from Candidatus Hydrogenedentota bacterium, assembly GCA_016791475.1. Taxonomy (NCBI): domain Bacteria; kingdom Pseudomonadati; phylum Candidatus Hydrogenedentota; species Candidatus Hydrogenedentota bacterium. The sequence goes on along the minus strand of JAEUWI010000027.1, from coordinate 16,213 downwards.
AACGCTCGAAGTCGGTTGTGAAGCCGGAATCCCTCCGCCCGCTCGCGGCCCTTGGCGATGGCCCGTTGGGCCGCCTCGGGCGTCCGGGTGAGCGTAGCCAGCACCCCATCTCGAACAGCGGCCGCGTCGTCCGGAGGCACCAGGATGGAATCGGTTCCCTCCAGTACCTCGGGGATTCCCTCCACGTGGCTGGCCACCACCGGCAGGCCGGCGGCCATGGCTTCCGCCAGCACCAAACCAAATCCTTCTATGCGCGCCGGGTGGACCAGCACGTCGCTGGAAGCCATCAGGCGCGGCACATCTCCCCGGCGACCGAGAAAGTGAACCCGCGCTCCCCAGCCCCGCGCCTTAATTTCATCCAGCATTGATTGCTGAAGCATCGCTTCTCCACTAAAAAAATGCTCGGGCGCATATCCCCACTCGCCGACATAGGCCAAGTGCAAATTCTCCTCTTCAAGCAAGGGACCAACCCCTTCCAGTACGGTGTCAATTCCCTTGCGCTTCAGCATGCGCCCGACGAACAAGGCAATTCTCGCATTCGGCGGCATCCCCAATTCCCGCCGGACGCCCTCCCGATCAGGCAGGGCCTCAAAGCAGTCGTCCGGTATGGCGTTTGGCACCAAGGTCGTCTTTTCCGGGGGCGTATTCGAATAGGCGATCCAATGCCGGGCCACATAGCTTGAAATGGCGTAGAAACGCGCGCAACGTTTTCCGCGAATCGAAAAGCGCCAGAACTTGTGCTTCCGGGTATCATAGCGCTCGCGGCTGAATACGTCATGGATGCCCGCGACATGCGCGGTCTTGAGGCCCCAGGACGCCCAGCTCGCCAGGATTGTCGGCGTGATTTGAGACGTCTCCACGATATCAAATGCTCTGCGGCGCAAGTGAGACCGGAGCCGGATCACCGCCAGGATAAGCGCCCAGGGACCGGGACGAACATTGAGGCCCAGATAGTAAAAATCCTGAATGCCCCGGACGCTGAGCCCGGCTTCGGCCTCTGGCGCTCCCGGTTGGTCGTTGCGGTATAGGGTTCCCAGTTCCGCCTTCCATCCCGCTTCGGCGTTCAACGCCTCCGCGAGTTCTACGCCCAGCCGCTCCGCGCCGTTGAGCTGGTGGAACTGCGTCGTCAATACAAGCACCTTCATCCAATGAGGACTCCCAATATAGTTAACGGCCAAAAACCGCGATTGCCCAGGCCAGGTGGATCACCACCAGAAGTACGTACCACCCAAAGGCTATTCCGCACACTCTGTTCCACTCCGCGCGTATCCGGGTGTCCGGAACGGCCGCCAGAATCATAAATGCAGGCATGAACTGCGCAACATGGCGCTGCTCCAACGATGTGGCCACCACGGCCAGCACGTTGACAGCCAGATACAGCGTCAGAAAAACCATCGCCATGGAATGTGCCCCGCCCCGGGCCCACTTTCTATAGACCGCGATAAAGCCCGCCAGGACCAGCGGGAGCGTAAAAAGTTGGTAGAAGGCGTGGTAGGCCTTGATCAGGTGGTACTCGCCGCTCCCGCTCTTGATGCCCGCCCATAGCGGAACCGGAAAAATCATGAGATAGCCCGTGCCCGCGATCAGCCGGACGGGAAGGGGCTGATTCACGACCAGGCGCATGCCCAGCGAATCCTCCTGAGCGTCTCTTTCCATGACGCCCACGTATTGATCCATATGCTTGCTCTGCAACTCGATAGACACCTGGAAATAGCTCAGGATATACGTGGACCCGTACAGCAACACAAGGACCGCGGACACCAGTGCCAGACCGCGCCTGAAATCGAAACGTTGCTTTAGAAACCAGCACGCGGCACCCAGCATCCAGAAAACCCCGAACATGACAACGGTCCGGGAGCGAAGATACATCATCGCCGCCGCAGACACCGCCGTAAGCAGGCCCGCCCGCATCGCACTGGAAGAGGTCGGATTCACCAGCCAGCGTACGATGCCCCACAGCACCAACGAATTGACGAACGTTGTGAAACAATCCCGAATAAGGATCGCGCCAAACAGTATAAACAAGCCGCAAAGGGCAAAAAGCGTCCCCACGCGCCGCAGCCGCCAGGCGTCGTCGCCGAAAAGCTCCCGAGCTGTCCGTACCGTGATGGCCGCCGCCCCCCCCATTACTACGGCATTCATCATGACGCCGAAATAGATGCCAAAATCCAGTCCCATAAGCAAGCGTATGTGGTAACCCCACTGCCATAGCAACACCGCCAGGGGTGCCCCTCCGCCCGCGGGTTTTCCGTCTAGCCAGAGATTCTCAAGATCGTCCCACGTGTAGTAGGGCGGTCTATCAAACAGGACGCTGAAGAACGTATTCGCGTCGACGAAGCTCTGGACCTCTCCAAATGCCGCCGTGGAATAGCATTGCGCCAGTCCCCCCACAAAGACGCCGATGCCGTAGGTCAGCAGATACGCCCGATGCTCGGCCTTTCCGTGGGGAAAGATCAGCCGGACGGCGAGGTAGCCCAGCACCAGGAAGATCATGGACGCGATAACCGCGTGGGTTGTTCCATTGGCGTAGCCCTGCAGGACGCCGCCAGTCAGCGCGAGCATGGCGGAAATCGGAATCACCGCCGAGCTGGACTGTCGCCGAATCGGCACGCCAGATCCCGGTTCCAAAGGTTCGGCAGAGCCCCCTTCAGAGGTCTGCACGCTTTTCTCCATCACTTCTGCTGCCATTGGTTCCCTTGGCGATTCACGCTAACTTCATTGCTTCAGATTGGAATCTGGTGCTGGCTTTCGGTCGACGGCACGCTTCAGCCCCACCAAGATTCCAGCAAAGACCCGGCGGCGGAAACATGAAGCGTGACTCTCCATGCCGGAAAAGTTCGCCGCCTCCATTGTGGCAAAACACTTCTCCGCCATATCATTCCACGCCCCGGCCCCCAGATGCTTTGCGGCGGATGCGCAGGCGTTAAATACCCAAGCGTCCGAGCGCACCATGTAATATCGGGGCTCCACTCGCGAACCGTCTTTGTTTAGAACGGCTTCAAACGAAAATCCGTTCCAGGCATTCGCACGAATCCACTCGAACACTTCCTTCGCCACCCTCTCGTATCCCGGACGAAACTCGCGCAACACAACGCCGGCCTCCAACATTCCTGGTATAACCGAGGAAAGCCCCCACAAGTGGACCTGATCCTTGAAGTAGCGCGGATCGTTTGTATACGGAATAATTGGATGGCGTTCATGCAGCGCCGCCACATGATCCGCAGCGTCACGGATGATTCGCTCCTGAACCAAGTCCGGGGTCAACTGCTGCGCCAGTGAATGCATCTCAACCTGTTGCATCTGGTGATAGTAGTCGATCTTGACTCTCCGGTGCTCGTCCCAGTCGTTTCGCGATTGATCGCAGTAGTACCAGAAGCGCCCGGGCATATCCTCGGCACGGCTCATGACGCGATCGAGATACCGTAGCATGCCGCGATAGATGCCGATGAGTTCGTCGTCCCCATCGAACACGCCCAGATATACACCAAGTGCGCCGCAGGCAAAAGATGTTCCGTTGTAAACCATGGTCTCGTTAATGGTATACGGGCTATACGGTATCGCGACCTCGTCGGCACCCTGCAACTGCGCATGCGTACGGATCCATTCCGCCGCCCGTTTCGCAGCACCGGCCACCAGAGCTGTCCCAAAAAGCCGTCCGTATTCGCACAGAGCCACCAGGCCCACCAGCTCGGGCGAAGTAGAGTCACCGCGCTTATGTAAACGCCCGAAATTGAAGTCGTATCCGATATCAAAGCCGCCATCGGGCTGCTGGATCGCCAGAAGCAGTTGGAGCACCCGATCCGCGCGCTCTTTCCAGCGCTGATCTCCGGTAGATTCCCACATGCGACAGCAACCGAGCAGCACCTCGTAGATGGTCTGGCTACAGTGGCGCACACGCGGTGGACGCAACGCAGTGTTCAGCACCAGAAGCCGCGCCATTCTCTTGACACTACCGATCATTTCAAGCATGCTCCTCGCCAGTCATGCCAATGATCTTGGCAGGAATGCCGCCCACACAATTTCCCTCCGCCACATCCCGGGTCACTACGCATCCCGCCGCCAGCAGACAAGACGGGCCCACGGTAACCCCGGCAACCACGGTCGCTCCGCCGGCAATCCATGTACCCCTGCCGATTGATATCGCTCCACCCTCGCCAGGGGCAAATCGCGCGCTACCATCAGAGAAGGTGTGGTTCGATGAAACCATGCGTACAAAGGGCCCGAGCATCACTTCATCATGGAGGTGTACGCCGCCACGAAGGCCGCTGATCCACGATCCATGTCCGATATATACGTCGTGGCCCACCTCAATGCCTGAGGGATGCTCCAATTTGGCCATAAGTCCCACTTGAAAGTTCCGGCCACATGACTTCAAGAATGGTCTATAAAAAGTACCCCGGATGCGGCAGCCCCAGGCGTTCTCGGGAAAAAGCTGTCCCAATAGTTCGAGCAGTCGCATCGGCATTGCGGATACAATTGCCCGAAGGGCGCCGTAAATTGATTTTGGAGTCCGAAGAAGTGTCATAAATCAACAATCCACGGCACGCGCGCCGTGCCTTTTTCCAGTTACGTGAACCGTCTTTCCCCGTCAGCGCCACATAATCTCATACCGCCCGTCCAGCGGGGCTTTTGCGCTTCCGCAGAATCGCCCTGATTTCGGATGGCCGAAACCCGATGGTGGCCAGAAATGTAAAACTGGAAAGCAGAAAGACCAGAGCGGCCAACGGCAACGGGAGGGGAGCCCTCATCGTCGCCAAAAGCGCGCAGGCGAACACCACCGCCATTCCGACCCAGAATTCCGCGGGCGGCGATAGCCGTACGGTATCAAGTCGCCAACGGACAATAGAGAAGAGGCCTGTCTGCCCCGATACAATAGCCGCAGCTTTCCCCGCGATCACGGCATAAGCCCCCCAGCGGCTCAAGAGCCACAACGTCACGGCAAGCTGAACACCGATAAGCAAAAGACTATTGGCCAAAAACAGGCCTGTCCGCTCTTTGGCCATGATTAACATACTGTTGACACTGCCCAGCGCGCCCGCATGGATCGCGGTGGCGAGGGCAAGTAGGTAGAGGTGACGCTCTCCGCACCAGCCCCCGAACATCGACGCTATGGGGTAGCTGAAAAGTATGAGAAAAAGGGTAATCGGCGTGCTCATGACCAGGATTGCACGGCACAGCTTACTGTAGGCGCGACAGAGCTCGTCACTATCTCCGCCTCCCACCATGTGAGAAAACGATGCCAGCATAACCTGTCCGATACGCTGCGGAACAAACGTGATGAGTTGCGCGCACTGGAGCAGGATAAAATAGGTCCCAAGTTCGGAGGTGCCAAGCGCCCCGAGTATCAGCAGTTGATCGATACTTTGGTAAGCGAAGGTGGCAATGGAATTACAATGGACAAAGGATGAGAAGCGCCAGAAGTTGGGTGGCAGAAAACAGCGCAGGCCAGATCGTGGCAATTGCCGGAGCAGGTACCAGCCGCCAGCAGCGAAAACGAATAAGTTTGCCGCGCCCGCCACAGCCGCCAGCATAGGAATTGAGTGGGCTACCATACCCTGTGAAAAGAATAGCGAGGCCAGGGTGGAAAAGAGGCAGATAGCAAAAAGTTGAACTTGACCGAGCAAAGAGGACATACGGAATTCCATCAAGCCCGCCAGAGAGTATATGGCCATCTGAGCCAGAACAACCACGGGGGCTATGAGAGAAAGCAGGCGCAGCGTCGCCTCATCGACCGGTTTCTGGATTAGTGCCGTAACGAGGGTTGGAAACGTGTTGATTGTCGCGATGAAGACGCCTGAAAGCGTAATTGAAATCAGCCCATAGGCGAGTATAAACGCGAATTTGTCTTGCTTGCGCTCGATCTTGGGAAGAAAGTTTGTGACGACGCTTGGTCCGCCAAACAACACAAAAGTGACCACAATTTGGATGAAGAGCAGTATGATGGCGTAGTTACCCACGACCGTACCGTCATCGCCAAATCGACCTAAAATCCAACTCCGATAGTATCCCAAGGGAAGAGCCGCTGCCGAGGTTAAAGTGACCCAGAGGGCCCCCCGCGTGGCAATGCGCTTGATGTCCGGCCGGGATGTCTCGCGGGCATGCATGGGTGTGCTCACATTAAGATTCCATCGGGTGATACGGAGATCGCAAGTGCACGATCTACGAAACTCCGCCAGGAATAGTCGGCCCGTGCAACCGCGCGTGCGCGCACGGACATGGTTTCGTAGGTGACATCGTCCAGCGCCAGGATCGCGTCGATTTTTTCTGCGAGCGCAGCCGCCGATACTCGGGTGGCCACGCCACCGGTTTCCCCGTCCCGAAGTATCTCGCTGGTCGCGGTGAGCACCCGGTCGCCATCGCCCGCGAATCCCACAGCGGGCGTACCGCATGCAAGAGACTCCAGATAGACCTGGCCAAAAGATTCCGTTGTTGTGGGCAATACTGAAACACGGCTGATCGCATAGAAGCCGGGAAGCATCTCCCCCTGCGAACCTGCAAACAACACGCGGCTCGAAAGACCCTTGCGCTCCGCATAGGCACGCAAGTTTGCCTCGTCAGGTCCCGCGCCCACCAACACAAGTCGGGCGGGAACCTTCAACAGAGTCATCGCATCTACCAACATGGGTATATGCTTCGAGATCGAAAGTCGCCCCACGTAGAGTACAGTCGGGTCGCCTGGGAAGAGTTGAAAATCTCGTGCCAGCCTCGGGTAGTAACGGGCGCCATGCTCGGGCGAGTACAGTTCCGAGTCGACTCCCGGTGCGACAACATGGCATTTCCGTGCCCCGCGGGGAAATCCGCCAACCAGTTGCTTTCGCATGTTCTCGCTGAATGCCACGGCCGTGCTCTGCCGTGCAAGGGAGCGCTCAAGGCGCGCGGACGGAAAATAGGCCAAAGGCCACAACGCCATCAACAGAAGGCGCCGTTTCCACGGCAGACCGCGCGTCTGCAGGTACTGCCCCCGGCAATTCATTCTAGAATTGGTTGGGAAAATCTGGAGGAGAGGACCTCGGTATCCACCATCGCGTATTCCTTGGCCCATCGGTGCCGATCGCGACCAGACGGCGTCCGGTTTGAAGTCGTCTATTATAGGGCGGCTTCCTTCACGTGCGGCGGCGACTGTGCCACGAAGCCGGGCATGGGGCCAGCGTGAAGGCTGGTAGGGCTGACGTACAATAACGATTCCCTCGTACTCCATCCGCAATGGCTCCGACGGGGCCATCTGGAGGCAAAAGATCCGGACCTCGTGTCCCGCCTGCAACAACTCACGACCGATAAATCGGAGCGAGTTTTCCACGCCACCGATCACCGGATACGCCGCAGTGTTTGCAAGCAAGATTCTCATGAGTCTCCGTTCAAGGTACCGGCGCGGGGCACAGGGGACCATCAGGCCTTGCGCACTTTACCCTGGGGATCGGGTATTGTTCTTAGCGCGTTGCGCGTATCGACGACAAGCTGGGAATGTTCCAGAATGAACCGGAAGTCGTAGAAGCTGTGATCGGTGACGATCAGCATGCAGTCCTGTGAGGCCAGAAACTCCGGCGTCAACTCCTGGCTTACCATTCCAGGTAAATTAGGCCAGTGACGGGTCGCTTGAAGTACCGGGATGTGTGGGTCGTTGTACGTGACCGACGCACCCTTTCGGATCAGACGATTCATCAAATCGAAAGATGGGCTTTCTCGCGCATCATCCACGTCTTTTTTGTAGGCCGCACCGAGTACGCAAATCTTGCTGCCGCGGATCGGCTTGCCGCAATCGTTAAGCGCATCGGCAAGGCGGTTCACCACGTAGTTCGGCATACTCGTGTTGATTTCACCAGCCAGTTCGATGAAGCGCGTGGTGAGACCCGCCCGCCGGGCTATCCAAGTGAGATAGAACGGATCGATTGGAATACAGTGACCGCCCAGGCCCGGCCCGGGATAGAAGGCCTGAAATCCGAAGGGCTTCGTCTTCGCCGCATCAATAACTTCCCACACATCGATGCCGAGGCGGTTAAACACGACCTTGAGCTCATTTACCATGGCGATGTTTACGGCGCGGTAGGTATTCTCCACAATCTTTGCCGCCTCCGCGACCTCACAGGAAGACACGCGGATGATCTTCACAATCGCCTGACTGTACAACGCCACCGCCAAATCGGCCGAAGCATCGTCCAGACCGCCCACTAGCTTGGGAATGCCATCTGCGCGGAAATCGGGATTGCCTGGATCCTCGCGCTCTGGACTGTACGCAAGGAAGAAATCCTGGCCCACCTTCAACCCGCATGCTGCCAGAATCGGCAGCATGACGTCCCGGGTGGTGCCGGGATAGGTCGTGCTTTCGAGGATCACGAGTTGGCCCGCGCGTAAGGTCCGGGCAATGGAGGTCGTTGTCGACTCCACGTACGACAGGTCGGGCTCCCGGCTCTTCCCCAGTGGCGTGGGCACGCAAATGACGAGCACATCCGCCTCGCCCAGTCGAGACATATCGGATGTCGCCGTGAACTTGCCTGACTTCGACCATTCCTGAAGCCACTCGGAAGGGATATGATTGATATAACTTTTCCCAGCCTGCAGGGCGTCCACTTTGCTCTGGTCCACGTCGTAGCCAATGACGTTGAACTCCGCCCGGATAAAGGCGCGGATCAGGGGAAGCCCCACATAGCCAAGACCAATCACCCCTATGCGCGCGGTCTGGTCGTTTATCTTGCTCAGGAGTTCCTGGTACATCAGTCAATCATTCCTTGCGGGTTCGGGACGCATACCATGGTGGACGTTGTGCTCAACCACCGGGGAATTAGCGATTATCTGTCTTATCGAACGTTATATCTGCTTATGGCGCCGGAGTGGCGCCCAGATCGGCAAACCAACCCAAGTCGGGGCGCTGCCCGAAGGGGCCCACGTAGCCCCACTTCCCTTCGTCATTCTTCTTCAGCTGGGAAAAAAAGGTGTGCACTCGGTAGGGAACATTCGGCAGCTTGGTGTAAGTTTTCTGCTCCACTAACTGGTAATCCCCAACGTTCCACTCGGCAAGCTTGGGTTTCAGTCCATAGCTGAGCTCGAAGTACTTGTTGTCGGCCTGGCCCACCCCCTCCAAGTAGTGTTGGTGCGCCTTGTCCGGCCAGCCGCGCAGTATCAACTGCACGTCTTCTCCCGCAGGAAACTGAATAGCCTGCTTCTTCTTGAAGAGCCATTTGAAGGAAAAGTTCTCCTTTTGGCCCTCCGCCGATGCGGTACCGTCGAGTTTCCAGTTGAAGGCCACCAGATCAAGAGCGTCGTTGATCGGGCGGACCGGAACCTTGGCCAACAGCTCGGTCTCTTTCGCGGAAAGCGCGCCATCCACTTCGGGGCTTCGCTCGGTGCCGGCAAGATACTCCTGGCGTACGGCATACCACGAAAACATGTCCTCTGAGGCGGCAACTTTTGCCAGCGTCGCGGAGAAATCCGCAGCGGGCTTTTCGGCGACGGAGGCCGATGTTTTGACCTCCGGGGTAGCCGGGGTGGGCTCGCCCGTCTTGGCACCACATCCCGCAAGAACGATGGCAGCGCACATGAGGGCACCGGGGCATAAAATCAGGCTGCGGAAGGGAAAAAAATGCTTCGATATCATGATGTAGATCCTGTGATTGCTGCGAACTGTATCAAAAAGCTCGCTGGGTCAAAAGGGACGCCTGCGCCGCGTGAAGTCTGCCCGCAAGCATACATGATCCGCGCCCACGCGGACAATTCGGGGACCGCAGCGCCCGAGAAATAATCAGGAGGCAACTAGCCTGTTCAAGACTTGGGGCGCAATACCGCAATTCCCGCCACGGCCACACAAGCCAACACCACGGCCATCAACGTGGTCCCGAGCACGATTTTGCTTCCGCCCATGGCCAGACTGTTTAGGTCGGCCTCTGCTTCGTAAAGGATAGTCGTTCCAGTGCGGGAGGCGTTCTCGGCCGTGACCTGAAGCAGCGCGGCGGTTTCGGCTTTCGCGGCGATAGCGGTGCGAACATTTTTGGTCTTCTCAACTTCGCGGGACAGCGCATCCAAGTCGAGCTTTGCCAGCGCCAACTCGGACTCCAAAGTGGTGGCATCCGCCTCAAAGGCCGCCAACCGTTCCTCGCGAGTTTTCTTTTCTTCCACTTTGCGCAGATTGTCGGCCTCAAATTCTTCCACTCGCTTTATTTCCGCGAGATAGTCCTCGCGAAGCAATGTCAGATTGGTATCCGTATCCTTCAGGGCATTTTCCCGGCGGGTGACTTCCTGCTTTATCGCCCCAATTTCGGCGTCCAGCGCCTCGATCTGAGCGGTGACATTTTCGGCCGTTCTTGTCAACTGCGACACGCTGCTCCGAATCGTTTCGATTTTGGACGCGGTGGAAATCGCCAGTTCACGGGTGGACATGTAGACCGGATTGACCATTTCAGACTTCAGCGATCCCAGGGAGCTAATCTCAGAGTCGGGATTGTTGACCGCCGCATCCCAGAGGGCATCGTCGGTGATCGCCTTATCGAGCACCATAGTCTCCGGCAACCCTTCAAGTTCCTTCTGCAGCGCCGCCAGGGAATCCTGCACCGAAGGCAAATCGTCTTCCGCCTTGGCCTTATCGGCAAGTATTCGCACGATATCAAGCTGGTAATGGGCCAGTTTCGCCTCCTTGCCGAGAAGATTCTGCTCCAGCCGGTAGTCCCTTAGCGCGGTCGTCTGCGCCACCTTCTGGCTAACGAGCGCCAGCACCCGCTTGGCGCGATCGGAGAGATTGTCCGTTGGAAAGGGATAGGGCTGGTTCTGGATGGAAGAAGACTCCGCCACCGTGCCGATCCACTCCCCGGCATGCTCCTGTTCGAGGATGCGACGGCGCCCTTCCCGTATCTCAATCGCGTTCACGGCGATCTCGATATCGAGGTCCAGCACAACCCCCTCCATTTCGGAAATCTTGAGGGCGAGCGTTTCCCGCTGCGCAGTTTTCAGGGCCACGTTCGCCTCGAGCGTCTTCTTCGCCAGCTCATCTTCCAAGCGGGCCAGCGTTTCGTTGCTCTGCTTATACATGTCTCCGATGAAATCGTCTACGGCCGTGACACCCTGGGTGTACAACTGCTTGCTCTTCGCTTCCACAATCTTTGCCCACTCGTTGGCAATGACCTGGGCGTCGTTGGGATTCTCGGCCCGTGCGCGAAGCACGAGAATGGGAAGCAGTTCCACGGAAGTGCCGCTTCGGCGGGTCTGCTGGCGCTTAACCTCCGTAAACAGGGAATTTTGAAACCCGCGAAACACGATGTCCCGATCAGGGGTGCCGCCCTGCCACTTTTGCAGCTTCTTCTGGTCCCAGAGGGCGTCGAACAACTCGCGCATGGTCGACGTGGAGTCGGTGAGCAATTGAAGGGTTTCCACGGAGAGTATGGGGGTGTCTTCCCGCGCCCCCTCTTCCGACAGGTCTTGATCGATGGCCGATTCAGGCTCGCGGATCATCAGCGCGGCCGATGCCTCGTATACATCCGGCTGAGTATAGCCGATCAGGGCCGAAAGGCTCCCGGCCAGCACGGCCACCGCGATAATAATCCACTTGCGGCGATAGACTTCGCGAAGCAGTTCCAGCAAGTCGAGTTCGTCGGTGCTCACCTCGGTATGGTGCTTATCTTTCATGCTTCTTTCCCGCTCCTCCCGCTGGACAAAATATTGGCCCGCATGGGCCGGAGCCAATGATGCGGTCGAATCCCGGTGGTGGATGCTGGTTCGTAGCCCCCGTTGACGGCCACAGCATCCGCCTGGTGGGCGGGGCAAAGCCTTGAGGCCAATACGGATAGTGGAAACCGCGAAATTCTATCACGTTCCGTCGCGCCACTTCCAAGCCGACCATCCGATTGAACCCTTAAGCACCCGCCGTTTATACTCTTCGTGGCATGGCGAAGTGCCGCCGGGTGACGTTCATCTGTGCAAGAAGGGCAATATTCTTGAGTTCTACAATGTTGACACAGATCATCGGCGCGCTTTTTGCGGGGTGTTTGATCAGTACCGTGATGCTGGTACCCGGCGTCATGCGCTTCGCCCAGTGGATCGGAGCCGTTGATCGCGGGGGCTACCGCAAGGTTTTTCAGGGCCAGATGCCCCTCCTCGGCGGGCTCGGCATTGCCATACCCCTCATCGGCCTCGGATTCGGCTCGTCGCTGTCCGGAAGCCTGATTCTCCGCTATTGGCCCGTGGTTCAGGATCGTTTCCCCGATCACTGGGGCCTGTTCATGTCCTTTTCCCAAAGCCGCTCCGATTTCCTCATGTTGGCCCTGGGCGGCATGGGCATCATCGTTCTGGGCATCGTGGACGACACCAAGGGGATGAAGGCGCGCTACAAGCTCCTCGGCCAGATTGCCGTGGCGACCTTTCTCTGTCTCGGCGGATTCAGCATCACCACCCTGGGTCTTCCCTTCGTCGGCACCATCGATCTCGGCGTTTTCGTCGGCTCCGTCTTCACCGTGTTCTGGGTCGTGGGACTGATTAACGCCTTCAATCTCATCGATGGCGTGGACGGACTCGCCTCCGGCATTGCGTTCGTCGGCGTTTCCGCCCTCGTTGTTCTGGGCCTGATCCAGCAAAACGCCTTCGTAACCTTCGCTGGAGCGGCCATGGCCGGCGGTCTCCTCGGCTTCTTGTTCTATAATTTCCCCCCGGCGCGCATCTTTCTGGGCGACACCGGCAGCATGTTCCTCGGCTACATGCTCGCGGCCATGTCCCTCGTCGGGTCCCAGAAATACGAAGCCGCCGTTATCCTCTTCACACCCATGCTGGCCCTCAGCTTCCCGATCTTTGAAACCCTCATCTCCATCGTGCGCCGCTACCTCCGGGGCGTGCCCGTCTTCATGGGCGATAACCACCACACCCACCACCGCCTCTTAAGCAAGGGCTACTCCCAGCCGCGAGTCGTGCTTACCCTCTATGGCGTCGCCGTGCTCCTCGCCACCGCCGCCGTCCTCGCCGCCGTTGTCCCCGAAAATTCCCCCTGGGCGTTCACGCCCTACGTCCTCTTCGGGAGCACACTCGTCTCCATCGCCTGGCTCGCGGGCTACCTCCGGCCCACCACCTTCCGCCGCATCATCGAGCGCCGCAAGCGCAATCGCGCCTACCACGCGCTCGCGCACTATGCCAACCTTTGCCTCAACAGCAGCGGGCGAGCGGCCAAAATTGAGGTGTTGTTAACTTTGTGCCGGCACGAACTCGGGCTTGCCCATCTCGAGCTTCAGTTGGACAGCGGCGCCGTAATCATGTCTTCGACGGACGCGGCCCATGCCGACGGTGAACCGGCCCCTGAACGCCTCCGCGTCAAATCGTCCGACGACCAGAACATATTCATCTTCTTCTCCTACGAGCACACGCCCGACGAGAATCGCCGCCAGGATGTGAATGCGTGCCTGGCTGGTATCTTCGACCAGCTCATGCTTGATCGGGCGGTCAGACCGGCCCCCAGAAAGGTGCCCGATACCGAGCATATTCTGGCGGAGTCGGAATAAGCGCAACGAAGAACCTTCGTTGCGCTTATCTCTTCGGTCGAAGTTATTTCCGCATCAGCCACACCTCCGCCACCTGACAGCCCCGGCCCGCGCCACCCGCACCCGGGGTAAGGTTCCACTCCAGTACGAGCGCGCCATCCGCCGTGGCCGCCACCGGCACATCGAACTGTACGGGCGCGATCGGCATGGGCTTGGCCATGTAGTCATGGATCGTGTGGGTCCCGTCGGCCGTCAGGCGCAATTGCGCCTTAAGATTGTCTCCCGTGTAGGTCGCCTTCACCACGTACTCCGCCGACGGATCCAGGCCCGTGTACTCCATACGCAGGGGGTGATCCCGCAGGGTTTCCGCATAGGTCGCCCAGCTCATCCGCCAATCCGGGGCCGACTGCATCGCATCGTGGGCTGAGGCGCGCCGCTCCGGATCGCCTTCCCAGCCGACGCCCGGCGCGAGGTGGGGCTGGGCGCCCGGCTGGCCGAGGTCGTCGTAGTAGCCGCCGGGCCCGGGATTGTCCCAATTCACGATATCGGCAAGGGCATCGCGCTTCCCGCCCTCGCTCTCAATGGCTCGAATGGAATCAAACCGGGCATTCAGCCATACCCGGCTGTTCAGCGGATAGTCGATAAGATCGAGGTTCGCGCCGCGCCGCACGGCAATCGCCTGGTAGCGGGGGACACTGAGCTGCATGCGTACGCTCTGATACAGCGCCTCCGCCATCTCAAACACGCGCGCGCGCACATCCTGGGCCACGGGCTCGGTCAGCGCCCGATCGAGGATCGCCGACGCCTCGTCCATGGCAAGTTCGGCGCCCAGCCGATCCGCCTGGCGAAGGACGTCCATGGCCTGGCGTTCGAGTGCGGTCTCGTGAATCAGCCGCAGCCGGTTATAAGCATCGTAGTTCGCCCGGTAGATGGCCTGCTGGAATCGCCACTTCAACTTCACCTGAGGACTGGCCTCGCGGAGCATTTCCTCAAACTGCTTCCAGGTGGTCTCCACGCTCGAATTTGTAAGGAGTGGCCCTATCCAGTTCCGTTCGAGGGACATCAGGCCCTGAGCAAAGGGCTCTTCCAGTTCGGGCCCGATGAAGTAACGCGCATAGTCCCGCAAAATTTCGAGCACGTCCTCGTCCGGATTCCACCCCAGCCCACTCCACAGGATCTTGTTTGCGTCATCATTGCACCCTTCGGAATAGGTGATAAATCCCGAGGTGAGATCGTTCGTCAAACGAAACACCGAGGCGAACTGGGTCGGGCGCGGGTTGATAACTTCGCGATTCTCCGTAAGCCCGTAGACCGGGTCCCAGTGGGGCACCGAATACTGGCTCGCGATACTATGGGTGATGTCCGGGTAGTGCCGGATGGGATAGTCGGCAGGCACCCGCTGGCGAAGCGTGGCAAGATCATGAAAATTCTGGGGTCCGTACACGATACCACTGAGCCACCGCGGTCCGGCTTCCATCAGGCCGTAAAACGCTTCCGTACCCTCGGCGTCGAAGCTCTGGGGTGACATCCACATGGTCGCGTCGGGATGGAACTTTTTCAGGTTGACCGTCTGCTTTTCGAGCAGACTGAATAGCACGGAAGGCGGTGTGTGCCCCGGGTCGCCCCCCGGAACAAAAATCGTGGTGATATAGGGCAGGCGGGCAAAGACTTCGCCCCATTCCTTGAGGGCGAGATCCACCGTCTCCGGCTTTGTGTAGTCCTCGTCCATGGCCGGGTACCAAATCCAGAACTCGATGCCGTAGTCCTTTGCCAATTGGGATACTTCCGCCATCATATCGATCTTGGTCAGGGGGAAATGGGGACTCTCATCCGCATCGTCTGTGCGGGGCGGCATGACTTCAACGGCGTTGGTACCGAAAACAATCAGGTCGCGAAAATATTGCTCCCACATGGGCACCGTCCAGCCATCGTAGGAATTCACCTTGGGCCGAAATCCCATCTGGTGACCCCGCATCGCTACGGCGGGGGCGGTTTCCAAATCAATGGGGCCATCCAGCACCACCGCCTCGCGCGTCATTCGCAGTTCGCGGAGGAGTCGACCGCAACCAAACAGCACGCCGCGGGCATCGTTCCCGAGCACAAATACGGTCGCAGCGCCCCGCCCCTCCACGCTCTTCAGCCGGAAACCTTCAGGCTTATCGGGTGTGGCGACCCCGAGCCCGGTGGCCCAATCACCGCCGAATTCCGCGGCGACGGACTGGGGACCAACAGCGACCACGGGCACGTCTTCGGCCGGCCAGACCTCCTGGACTGTCCAACGGGCCAGCGATCGGGCCGCCACTTCGTCCACGAGCATCTCGACGGCATGGCGCTCCGGCACCGTGAGCCCCGGAGGCGTGACGACAACGGCATGATAAAGGTCAAGGGGTTCGGCGGCCCGAGCCGCCGGTACACCGATGAGGAGGGTAACAACCAGAATCGCTTGGAGGCACGAAAATCGAATGTACATGGATACTCCCTTTGCCCGCGGGGCGCTCACTACGCGTGGAATACACAGCAACGCTCTATTTAAGCAAATGGCGGACAAAGGGGCAACAAAAAAGGCGCGAGCCCTCCAGGGGTCAAGAGGGCTCGCCGGGACTACGGTACGCAGTGCGATGCGCTTACCGAAGATTAGCTGTCTTCTTAGTTGTTGCTGTTGTCGTCGCCACCGTTGTCATCAAAGCCCGTGTCATCGGAGCCGCTCGTGTCGCCACCGTTGTCATCAGAGCCCGTGTCATCGGAGCCGTTCGTGTCGCCACCGTTGTCAT
>JAEUWI010000026.1 GCA_016791475.1 Candidatus Hydrogenedentota bacterium | reverse complement strand
AACAGCAAACACTACCCAAGTGGACAGTATTTACAGAAACTATTTGACACTACCCTATAGCGAGTATTGTCTTGAGTCGCACATCTATCGGCAAGTCCGAATGACTTTTTAAGAGCATTTCCTGTAGTACCGGGCTCACGTTAAATCTATCTTTCGGCGACTTCGCAACGTTTTCCTCTACACTAAGACTTTGATCGACTCCGGTCGACAGGATTTTCTCCTCAGTATCGTTTGTGTGCTCCGATCTGGCACTAGTCTCGACGAGGTCGGACACGATGGGGACTGTAGCCGCAACGCTACTTCGAGCTGAATGAATAGCGGTCAAAACTCCCGACAAGGCACCTATGCACAAGACGGCACTCATTCCAATGAATAGCTTTCGCAAAACTCTCCTCCTTCTAGGCTAAGAGTAGGCCCCGGTGCGGCGGCTTTGAGTCAAACTTTAATACGAAACGACGAGGGTGTCATTGCAATATTTAGGTTTCACGCGGATCCCTCCGACTGGGCGAGTTCGGAGGCGAGGCCTTCGGATGTAGCTGCGTTGTTGCGCAAACGTAGACTGTCATCCACGGCAAGGCAGGGATCCAATGCGCTTGCAGGGTTTACTTCGCCGCGTTCGTAGATTCCCGCTCTTGCGGGAAGGACAGATAAGTCGGCGGCCAGCGGCGCATTTCCGACCCGCGAGGACGCGCGTTCGGTCAGGCGGAGAGGGGACAGTGGGTTCTCGGGCACGCGGGACGCAGAGTCGTCTCGCAGGGAGGCCTCCATGTCGAGCAGGGCTTCCAAATCAATGGAATCTGTTGCCCCCCCCCCGCATACACCGCAGGCAGGAATTGCCACGCCTGCACGGAACTGGGGAGGAAGGTGAGCGCGGTGAAGACGGAGTCGCACCGAAGAAAAAATTGGTGGCGAGTCGAAGATCCGACTGGGCGGACGAACAGGTACATGGCGGAAGCCCTCCTCCTTGGTGTCATGAGCCCGAGAATGTGTTTTGTACTGCCGCGACTTATTGCCGCTGATTTCGAATCTACTCCTGTCTTGCGTGAATGTCAAGTAAAAAATTTCGACGGTTGCCATGGCAGCGAAAGGACGATACTCATTGTGAAATAAGCTCGAATAGACCTACATTCAGTCGTCCGAATTCTCGATTCGGGACACTGTTTCCCCCTCCCGCCCCTCGTTTTACTCCGAACCTATCCATCCATTATCATTTCCGCAGTGAGAGCAATCCCCCATAGCCCAACACCGGAGAACGCAGTTTCATGAATATTCCCGCGAATCTTTCGACCCACCAGCACCCCATCCCCGAGGGCATGCTCGCCGAGTTGCGCGATAGCGCCGATCTGGTTTCGGATTCGGAGGGACTTCAGGCGCGGATGGCGGAGGACGGCTATCTGTTTTTGCGCGGGGTGCTGAATATCGAAGATGTGCTGGCGGCGCGTGCGGAGGTGATCGCGCGCCTGGCGGCCGTGGGTGAATTGGCGGAGCCGTATGAAGACGCCATATCGTCGCACACGAGTCGGCGGGGCGAGTTGGTGGAAGATTTGGGTGCGTTCTGGCAGTCCATGTGCGAAGGTGCGGCGTTGCGCAAGGTGACGCACAGTGGCAACATCGTAAAGATCATGGAGACGCTCATCGGGGAGCCGGTGCGGTCCTATGACTTTTTGTGGCTCCGCACGATGCATCCGGGTCGGGCCTCGGCTTTTCACTTTGATCATGTGTATATGAATCGCGGCACGGACCGCCTTTTCACGGTGTGGACGCCGTTGGGCGATGCGACGCTGGATGAAGGGCCCCTGCTCCTGGTGGAGGATTCACACCGGTGGACGGACCTGCACGAGGAATTCCGCGGGCTGGATGTGGACAAGGACAAATCGCGCCCCGGCCATGTGACGCTGGATCCGGTGTCGCTGGCGACGGAGCGCGGGGTACACCTGCTGTCGGCGAATTTCAAGGCGGGTGACGTGGTGATCATGCCCATGTTCATGCTGCATGGCTCGCTGGACAACCGCAGCCCGGTCCACCGCGTACGCTTTTCTTCGGACACGCGTTATCAGGCGGCATCGGAGCCCATCGACGAGCGTTGGATCGGAGAAAATCCCATCGGCCACGGCGGGGGTTATGGCTCGATGGGCGGTGCAAAGCCCGCGACGAGCGATCCGCTATTCAGGTGAGGAAGGCTGTAGGATGAAGTCTGAAGGATGAAGTCTGAAGGATGAAGTCTGAAGGATGAAGCGCGGGCTATTGGTGATTTTTCATACTTCAGCCTTCAAACTTCAGCCTTCAATTCACTCCGGCGCCACGAGCTGTTTGCGCTGGCGCAAAAACTTCGGCAGTACGCCGTGTCGTGGTGAGGCCAGTGCCGCGAGGACGTAGAGTCCGCCGCTGACGACGGCCATGGCACCGGCGATGGCGCCGTCGACCCAGGCCGCCAGGGCGTAGCCGCCGAGGGCGCTGAGCACGCCCACGATCACGGAAATCATGAGCATGTGAGAGAGGCGATCGGTGAGCAGATAGGCCGTGTTGGCGGGCACGATGAGCATGGCCACCACGAGGATGGCCCCCACGCTCTCGAAGGAGGCGACGGTGGTCAACGACACGAAGCCCATGAGAAGGTAGTGCCAGAAGGCCACGTTGATCCCGATGGATGCGGCGAGGGCGGGGTCGAAGGAGCAGATCTTGAGCTGCTTGTAGCCGAGAAGCACGAAGATCAGATTGAATACGGAGACCGCACCCGTGAGCCAGACGGCGCGCGGCCCGAGGTTGTAATCGCCCCAGGTCAGGGTGTCGAGGGGCGCAAAGACGATCTCGCCGTACAGCACGCAGTCCACGTCGAGATCCACGGTGCCCGTGTATTTGCTTACCAGGATCACCCCGATGGCGAAGAGCCACGTGAAGGTCACGCCCATGGCGGCGTCGGACTGGAGTTTACCGAAGCGGTTGAGCACGTCGGTCAGAAATGCGGTGAGCATGCCCATGGCCATGGCGCCGACGAGCATGGGGACGATGTTGCGGCTGCCGGTCAGCATGAAGGCGATGACGATGCCGGGCAGCACGGCGTGGCTGATGGCGTCGCCCAGCATGGAGAGTCGACGCAGCACGAGGAAGCAGCCCACCAGGGAACACGAAGCGGCGACCAGGCTGCCGATGACCAATATCCAGAAGGTGTCCATCGTAATCATCGGGCCTGCCCTTCCTGGGCCGCTGCGGGGATTTGCTGGCCGTGGGGATCGAGGCCCTCGTCGCCCAGCTCGTCCATCAAGCGCTGCTCCAACTCGGGTGTGAGAATGTGCTCGATTTCTTCCGCGTCATCGTGGACGTGGTCCGGCGCGATCTCCAACTTTTTCATGAGATAGAGTTCCCACAGGCGGTGCAGACGCGTCAGGCGTTCGGCCGCTTCAATACCGGCACGGGTGAGGATAAAGCGGCCACCGCTTTCCTCCGATACGAGGCCTTCATGTTCCAGGCGGCGTACCGTGCGCTGCAGGAAGCCCATGGGCATGTCGCGGTGCTGGAGCAGTTCGCCCAGCGAGCGGGGCTCGTGCCAGTCGCGCGCGGCCTCGCCGAATTTGTACAGGGTGCGCAGAATGTTTTCCGTGGCGGTCTTGCGGCGGAAGCGACGGTGGCGCACGACGCGGGCCAGGGCGCCGCGCCGGGGCGCGACGAGGAAGGACACGATGAAGATGCTGGTCACCCCCACCACCATCCAGGGTCCCGTGGGCATACGCGCGCTGAGGTAGCTCACGTAGGCGCCGATGAAGCCGCTGATCGCGCCAAAGAGCACGGCCAGTAGGAGCATCCTGCCGAGATGATCGGTCCAGTAGCGCGCGGCGGCCGCGGGGGTCACCAGCATGGCCGCCATCAGTACGACGCCGACCGCCTGCAGGCCGATACACACGGCGAGGACGATCATGGTGGCCAGTGCGATTTCCACGGCGCGCACGGGCAGACCAAGCCCGCGGGCGAAATCGGGATCGAAGGATACGATCTTCAGTTCCTTGTAGCCCACGAGCACAATCGCGCACAGGACCAGCCCGAGACCGCCGAGGAGGTAGACATCCTTTTCCACCAGCGAGGCGGCCTGGCCGAAGAGGAATTTGTCCAGCCCCGACTGGGCGGCGTTGCCGGATTTCTGGATATGGGTGAGCAGAAGAATGCCGAGGCCGAAGAACACGGAGAGCACCATGCCCAGGGCGCTGTCTTCCTTGCAGCGGGTGTACTTCACAATCCACTCGATGGCCAGCGACCCCATCCAGCAGGAGACGACGGCGCCGGAGAGGACGACCAGGGGCTCCTTGGTGCCGGTGAGCATGAAGGCCATGCACACGCCCGGCAGGGCCGCGTGGGAAAGGGCATCGCCCAGGAGAGAGCGCTTGCGGAGAAAGGCGAAGCAGCCCAGGAGCCCGGCGGATATACCGAGGATGACGCAACCCGCCAGCACATAGACCACATTCGCGCTGGGAAAGGTGAAGAATTCCAGCCAGGGCGGTAAACCTTCAGGCGCGGCGCCGTTCATTCCGCCGCCTTCCGGGAGATCCACTCCTTCTCCCGCAGGCGCTCCGTCACCTCGGTGAGCAGGTGGAGCCGCCCGCCATAGGTGGCGTTGAGGTTCTCCGGCGTAAAGGTCGTGGCCACGGGGCCAAAGGCGACGGCGCGCAGGTTGAGCATGAGCACGGAGTCGAAATAGTCCGGCACGCTGTGGAGATCGTGATGGACCACCACGACCGTGCTGCCCTGGGCGCGCAACTCGCGCAGCAGGGTCACTATGGCCTTTTCCGTGGTCGCGTCCACGCCCGCAAAGGGCTCGTCCATGAGGTAGACCCGGGTCTGCTGGGCGAGTGCCCGCGCCAGGAAGACGCGCTGCTGCTGGCCACCGGAGAGCTGGCTGATCTGGCGATCGGCGTAGTCTCCCATGCCCACCTTGGCCAGGCTCTCCCGCGCGATCTCGCGGTCCCGTTTGTGGGGCCTGCCGAAAAGGGAGAGATGGCCGTAGCGCCCCATGAGCACCACGTCGAGGGCGGTGGTGGGAAAATCCCAGTCCACCGATTCCCGCTGGGGCACGTAGGCCACGGCGGAAAGGGCCCGACGGGACGACTGGCCGAAGATCTTCACATGGCCCGAGGCCAGGGGCACGAGGCCCATGATGGCTTTGATGAGGGTGCTCTTGCCCGCGCCGTTGGGCCCCACCACGCCGATGAGCTCGCCCTTGGGAAAAGAGAGGTCAATGTCCCAGAGGACGGGGCGGTGCTGATAGGCCACCGTCAGGTCATGGACTTCAATGGGTGCGGCTTCAACCGGGGCTTGCATCGCTCTTCAGGGCCTCCACTATCGTATCCACATTGTGCCGGACCATCCCGAGGTAGGTGCCTTCGGGCGTTCCCGTCTCCCCCATCGCATCGGAGTACAGCGTGCCGCCGAGGCGCACGGTGTGCCCCTTCGATGCAGCCCCCGCGATCAGCGCCTCGATGGACGCGTGAGAAATCGACGTTTCCACAAAGACCGCCTGGATCTTGCGGCTCACCAGCAACTCCACCAGTTTGTTCAAGTCCTGCAGGCCGTATTCGGAGGATGTACTGATCCCCTGAATGCCCATGACTTCGAGGCCATAAGCCCGGCCAAAATAACCGAAAGCGTCGTGGGCCGTCACGAGAACGCGGTGGTCCTCCGGGATGGTCGCGATCCGGGTGCGGGCGTATTCATGCAGCTCCGCCAGCTTCGCCTGATAGGCCGCCGCGCGTTCGTCGAAATAACCCTTCTGTTCAGGGCGGCTTTCCACCAGGATGGCGTGGATGCGCTCGGCTACTTTTTGCCACAAGGATACATCAAACCACACATGGGGATCGTAATTTCCCTGAAACTCCGGCGGCTCGCGCAGCAGGGTCGGATCGATCTGGTCCGTTACCTGATAGGTCTTCACCCGGCTCGCCATTCCAACAAGGACATCCGCCATTCGGCCTTCGAGGTGCAGCCCGTTGTAGAGTATGACATCCGCTTCATTCAAGCGGGCCAGGTCGCCCTGGGAGGCCTTGTAGAGGTGCGGATCGACACCGGAACCCATCAGGCTCGTCACGACGACCTGCTCGCCGCCGATTTCCTGGGCCACGTCGCCGATCATGCCGATGGTGCAGGTGATTTTCAGGGGCGCGGTGCTATCCGCGGGCCCGGCGGGTCCAGCGGCCTGTTTGCAACCGGTCAACGGCGCAAACAGGGCCAGGCCGAGGAGCCACGGAATCATTTTGGATTTATTCATACAGGAACCCTCAAACATCGCGCAGGCTCCGCCACCGAGCGTGGTCGGTTGCGCTGGTTTCTTGACGCATGCACTATAGCAGATTTTTAGCCCCGGCGCAAGTAATTTTGAAGCATGCCTAATTAATAAAATGAAACTCCATAATACACCTTTCAACGAAAAGGCGCCCGTGCCGGTAAGGCACGGGCGCGTGTATTTCGAAAGTGTGTTGCTATCGGCGTGATTAGTTCGGTGTGACGACGACGTCCACCCGCATCTCGGTTTCGATCGTGCCGTCGCGGTGGTCGGGGACCAGCTTTACGTGGATCACGTCTATTCCCGTCACAGGACCACCGGGCAGTGGCAGGTTTGCTTTTTCCCGATTGACATCGTCAAAGAGGCTGCCGTCGAGGGTATCGATGTAGAGCAGGTTACCCTGCCCATCGGACACGTGGACGATATAGCCGCAATGCCCCGTCGCGCGCCCATCGGAAGCCCAGGTAATCTGAATTTCGCTTATGTGACGATCGGCCAGGTTCCAGACCGCATAGACGGGAATCGCCGGGATCGAATTGTTGATGGCGGCGCGGCTTTCGAGGGTCTGCCGGAAAAGGGCCAACGCTTCGGGATCGGGCACGATTTCATCGGCCCATGCGGCCTCTTTCGCCGCATCAACCGGGTAGGGTTCGGCCAGGGGTTCACCCATTCGAAACACGAGCTGATTCCCCTTGGATACCCCCGTCTTACCGAGGTCGTTGGATACGAGAATATCACCTTCGGTCACCGTGACTTTGGTGGCGTCGGATTTCACTTCGACCACGAAGGCCGTGCCAAACACCAGGATTTCTCCGCCAGGCGTTTTCACGTTGAACAGGCGCTTGTCCCGGCCCACGTCAAAAAAGGTCAGGCCTTGTTCCACGCTTACGCGGCGATTGTCCTGGATGGTAAGTCCCGAGCTGTAGTTCGCCTTGACGATTGAGCCGCCGATCAGCGAGATCGCCAGCCTGCCCTTCGCCAGGGTTTCAAACTGGTCTCCCGGGCGCACCAGCGACTTCAGCTCGGCCGCCACATAGGTTTCATCCTCGCCCGCCTTGCAAAAAACCTCATTTCCGTTGCTGTAGGTCACCATACCCACCGCGGGCGGGCGCACTGAGGACGGCGCGGTTTCGCCGGTATAGAAGTAAAGCCCGGCCAGGGTCAACAGGGCGGCCGCGGCCACGAGCAACATTCTGGGGAAGGGGACAACCCGGGTGCGCCGGCGGGCATACTGCGGATCGGTGGGATGGGAACCCATCCTCGGCGCCGGGTCCATCTCGGGAAGGTGATCCAGGACCTGCGAGCGAAGGCCTCCACGCAGCCGCTGAGTGAAAAGTGATTCGAAAATTTTCGCGGAACACGCGTTCTGTTCGCCCAAGTCATGCCGGCAGGACGGGCACTCGCGGAGGTGCTGCTCGAGGATGCTCTTTTCGGCATTCCCGAGTTCTCCGTCGATATACGCCTGCAGCAGGCTGCTTACTTGCGAACATGAGGCCAAGTGGACTCTTCCTCCTGATTTCCGTCTTCCGACAACACCGTGCGAAGCTGGCGCCCGGCGCGGTGCAATATGCCACGTATCTCGTCGCGGGACTCGCCCGTGAACCGACTGATTTCTTCGTAACTCAACTCTTGCAGATACCGGAGCATGACCGGCAATCGGTACCGCTCGGGCAGGGTATCAATAGCCCGCTGCACGCGGGCGTAGAGGTCTTCCCGCTCCATGAAGGCCTCGGGACCCCTGCGCGCCTCCTCCATCGAGATCGTGCGCCGATGGGGCAACGGGGTCTCGTGATTCAGGCGGGACCGGTTCTTCCGAAGCCAGTTCGCCGACGTGCGCGTAGTGATCTCCCGAAGCCAGGGGCCAATCTTGTTGGGATCTTTCAGGCGGCGCAATCCGCGATAGGCCGCCCAGAAAGCCTCCTGGGAGACGTCTTCCGCCGCGCCATAGCGACCGACATAGTAGTGGGCCGTGGCGTAGACGGAAGATTCATAGCGCTCTACGAGATCGCCGAAGGCATCGGTATCCCCCTCCAGGCAGCGGAGCACCAGCGCGGCATCGCTCAGTGTCGACATGGGTACTCCTTCGCCAAGCTCTGCGACGATGCTGCCGCAACTTGTGCAGCGAGTCTGATTAAACTTTCCACAGTATAAGTGGTTCGCATGATCATATCTCGCATATTGAGTTCCACAATGGAGCCATACGACAATTATTCAGCATAAATAGGTGCGAATTTTCGGCGGTTAGCCGGGGAAAATTACACCGAGCTGACCGATCAACTCACTGCTGTGTCCGGCGGCGCGGAGCGGGCGAACAAGATCCGCTTCGAGATCCGGGACATAATAGTTTAGCACCTTTCCTGTTCCTGTGATGGTATAGGGCCCCGCGCCAGCCGGAATCATCACCGCGCGGCAGACTTGCAGTGCACAGCGTTCCTCCCCGGCGCGGATCTCCATTTCCCCGTCTCGGGGCATCACAATGTGGAAGGAGCGTCCCCCGGTATCACGTCGGAAGGCGCCGTCCAGGGAAATGAGTTCGTTCACGAAATACTTGCAGGCGCCGAGGACGGACACTTCCGCGCCGTCCAGGTGATAACCCAGTGGCCGGGAAGCGCCCGGATGGGACAGCCCGAATCGGGTCACCTGAGCGGCCTTGTCGAGATGAAGTTCACGAGCGCGCCCGTGGGCGTCGGTGCGGTCCCAATCGTAGATTCGGTAGGTGATATCGCTGTTTTGCTGGATCTCGGCCAGCAGAATCCCGGCGCCGATCGCGTGGACCGTGCCGGCCGAAACGAAGGCCGTCGTGCCGGGCACGGCGGGGATGGATTTCATGAATTCCTGGATCGTGCCGTCCTCCACGGCGACTTGAAACTGTTCCGGCGTGACGGCGGGGTCGAGCCCGCAAATCAGTGCGCTGTCCGGTTCGGCGGCGAGTACATGCCACATCTCGGTCTTACCCACGTCGGGCTCGCCGAGGCGGATGGCGTCCTCGTCATCGGGGTGCACCTGTACCGAAAGCACCTCGGCGGCATCGAGGATTTTCAGGAGGAGGGGAAAGCGACCGTGGATGGTTGGGGCGGCGTGGGTGCCCAGGAGGTAGTCGGGCGATGACAGCACGAGATCGTGGAGGGTCTGCCCGCGCCAGGCCCCGTTCGAAACGCGACTTTCATGGGCGGGGTGATCCGAGATCAACCAGGCTTCACCCAGGGGGACATTGCGGGGGGCATCAAAACCCGGCAACGAAGCAAAACGGTGCCCGCCCCAGATGCGCTCGAAGAAGGCGGGATCGAATTGAATTAACGATTGGGTCATGGTGGAACACTACTCCCTGGCACCATGGCTGGCCCGATCCAGACCGCACGGGTCGACTCACTGGGCACGTTCAACGCGCGCGCACCGATACCGGTCAGGCGACCGGGGCGAGCTGCTGAAGGTACCATGCAATCACTTCGGGCCCGACGAAGAGGTAAACCAGGCCCGCAATGGCGATATAGGGACCAAAGGGAAGGTAATGCGCGCCCAGCGAAATACCGTCGTCACTTTCGTCGTCCTTTTCAGGCTCCCCGCCATCCGTTTCTGCTTCCGGTGTGGTTTCGGCCGCGGCGGGCGCGCCCTTGAGCTTGAAATAGAGAATCATGGAAAGGCCGATGGTGCTGCCGAGTACGGAGGCGAGCATGAGCGTGCCCAGCACGCCCTGCCAGCCAATGAAAGCACCCAACATGGCCATCAGCTTTACGTCGCCGAAGCCCATACCCGGCTTCTTGAGGACAAAAATAGCGATGCGGTCAAGGCCATACAGAATTCCGAAGCCCAGGGCGATGCCCGCGAGCGCGTCGAAGGGATGTATGACGCGCAACCCCGCAGCCGGGACCAGCATGGCGATGACGGAAAGGCCAAGCCCCACGGGGACACCCGGCAGGGTGATTTCATTCGGGATGGTCCAGTCCGCGAGGTCCTGAAAGGTGACAACGACCATGGCCGCCGCCAGGGCCATATAGATGGGTGTGGCGAGGGTCATGTCGAAGCGAAGGTAGACGAGGACAAACAAGACGCCGGTGATCGCTTCGACCACGGGATACTGCCATGAGATGGGGGCTTTGCAGTGGCGACACTTTGCGGCAAGTATCAACCAGCTCAACAGGGGAATATTGTCGTACCACGCGATGGCGTTCATACACTTGGGGCACCGCGACCGGGGAGAAACCACCGATTCGCCGTGGGGCCAGCGCCCGACGCACACATTGCAGAAACTCCCGACCAGCAACCCCATGATCAAAGACACCGCTAGAAAAAGACTATTGAACTGGGCCATTACTGCATCTTCGGGCATAATTTCGGCAATCCTCTCCTTGGTTGAGGGCTAGAGTATATGCGCTGCCCCCCGACGGGCGCAAGACTTAGTTTGAGGGATAGTTGATAGTTGATAGTTGACAATTGACAGCGATAGGACGGATACGACCGACAGGACGTATATTTGAAATCGGCAGTATTGGTCGTATTGGTTCTACGTGCCCAGCTCGTCCACCATCTACCATCCACCATCCACCACCCACCATCCACCATCCACCATCTACCATCCACCATCCACCATCCACCACCCACCATCCACCATCCACTGTCCACTGTCCACTGTCCACTGTCCACTGTCCACTGTCCACTGTCAACTGCCAAGCGCTTTCGCCATCAGCAGGGCGCCTGCGGTGACCACATCCTCCTCCAGCGCGCAGGGCACAACGCTGAAACTGCCCTGGTAGGCCCCGAAGGCCAGGGCGTCCACGCGCTCCGCCAGTGCGTCGAGGAGCACATCGCCCATGAGCGAGACCCCGCCGCCCATGGCAATCTTCTCGGGATGAAGCAGCGTAACCACATTCGCCAGCGCCTGTCCTACGCCCGCCGCCACGGCGCGAATCTCGGCCAGGGCCCGCGCATCACCCGTCCGTGCGGCATCCGCAAGCATGGGGCAGGTCAAACGTCCGGCATCGCCTCCGCACATCACGCCCAGAGGCGACTTCGGATCGAGGTCGCTCCAGTTTCGGATTCGGCGGGTTATGGACCAGCCGGAGCAAAGGTGCTCCAGTTTGTCGATGGCGCCGGGCGTGTTCGAGGTCCAATCCGACACCCAGGTGTGTCCAATCTCACAGGCGCCGAGCCCCTGGCCGTTGTACAGCTTGCCATCGACGACGAGCGCGCCGCCGATGCCGCTGCCAATATTGCAGTAGACAAAAGTATTGGCGCCCTGCCCCGCCCCCAGACAATACTCCGCCCAACCCGCCGCGTTGGCATCGTTTTCCACACAGGTCGGTAGCGAGAAACGCTCTTCGAACCACTGCTTCAAATGGACACCGTCCCAGCCGCCGACCTGATGGGATACGAGCACGCGCCCCGTCGCCGAATCCACCGGACCACCGAAGCCCACGCCGATGGCGCGACAGGCCCCGTCCCCCGGGCAACGCCCGATCACCGTCGCCGTTGACGTCTCCAGCCATGCCAGAATGCCTTCGGCGCCGCGCGCGGGATCGACGTTGCCCCGCTCGACATCGACAATTTTTCCTTCCGGTGTGCCCAGCGCCACCTGCAGTTTTGTTCCACCAATTTCTACGGCGAGTAAGTAGTCTTTCATGATTAATCCTTGCTTCAACCAATCTCGATACCACGGTCTTCCGTGGAAACGCCTACCGGCCCGCCAGTGCTTCGTTCAGCTTTGCCAGAAAGGCTTCGCCGAAGGTCGCCCGCACGTTGTCGGCAATATCCGGATACAACTTCTTTGGCTTCCCTCCCCGTTTCCAGGCGCAGGGAAACTCGTATATATCGTCCTGAAGGGTGAGGACCGGCGGATCGCCCTCGGCCAGGGCCAGGGGCCACATGGTGCATACCGAAGGCTTCTGCTGATAAGGGTCCAGATCGTGCTTCAGCGCCGCCGCGTGAAGTGAACACCAGCCGCGGCCCTCTTTGTCCCTAAAGGAAAAGGCGCAGGCGCCCGACTCCTCATGACAGTCGATGGCCAAGCGACCGGGCTCCACGCGCTCGAAGGGATTTTCGAATTCGCCCCCCTCGCCCACCTCCGGCGCAAACTTCGCGGCGTCGGGCATCAGTCCCACCGCCCGCTTGATGTCCGCCTTGTCCACCGTGATCTCATATTGAGCGCAGCAATACCGGCCGTTGCGGCAGAGCATGGGGTCGCAATAATGCTTCAGGCGCAGGAGTGCCCGCACGTCCACCAGGATACCCTCGATGAGGAGCATCCCATCCGATTCCGTCATCGGGAATCCCTCCGGGCCAGGGCATCACGCGAAGCATCCGCCCGTTGACCAAACCAGGCATCAACGAAGGATTTCGAAAGGCTGGGTTGGTGGTTCTTTTGATAGGTGCGGAAGCGCGACGGCGGCGCGGCATTTTTGTAGCACGCGTCGAGAATGGGATTCACCCGGCGACCCCGCCAGGAAGCATAGCGGTTGGGATTGTAGGACTCGTCCATTTCCGGCGTGATATAGTCCCGAATGTCGAGTCCACCGCGATAGCGCCAGGCGCCCTTCTCGCGATAGAAGAGGGGCCCGTCCCCCGCGCTGAAGGCCAGCGCCAGCCGGAAGCCCTGGTAGTTCGCCTCCATATCGCCGTGGGAGAAAATCCCATCCACCAGTTTCCCGACCAGGTTGGATTCGTGTTGAATCCCCCACCTGAGCACACGATCCAGCGCCGCGTCGGGGCTGTCGCCCGCTGCAAGGGCGCGCTGATAGATTTGGAAATAGCGCCGCCCGAAGCCGAACATATGCCCGATCTTGTCAATACCCAGATAGACGTCGCCCACGCGAATCGTCTGCGCCATGGGCAGCAGGTACGGGAAGGCGGGCCGCCGAAAGATACTCATCCGCTGGTACTCCCAATCGGAGAGATCATCCGAAGGAAAGCGTTCCACCTCGGGAGAGGTCTTCAACCAGTTTCGAATCCGAGAGGCGTGGAGCCCCTCAAACAGGTGGAGGTAGAGGTCGACACTGAGATCCTCCACGCATGCCGGGGGACGCGTGCGGCGATTGGCCTTCACCAGAAATCGGTTAATTTCCGCATCCAGATAGGCATTCAATTCCGCGGAAGAATCCCTCAGGGTTGTCCCCCACGTTAAATATTGATCCGTCTCCCCCGCCGCGACTTTCGATACCCCCGCAAGCACGAAGCTTCCGGTCGCGCACGCCACAAGCGTGAAGTATCTGAAGATTTCGCCGTTGGATTTCATAGACTGACCGGATTTGCCGCCGCAGGTTAAAGGCTAAGGGAATAGTAGCACAAAGTTCACACATGTTCGGAAGAGCGGTGCCCCGCCTCGCGCCACCGGTGCAATGCCGCACCTCTGGACACGCCCCATTCTTAACCGACCCATCGTCCCGAATAACAAGAGCGCCGCCCGATGGGGCGGCGCAATTGCAGACTAATCGGTATTAATCGTCACATGTCCATGTAGGGCATGGCGGGAACGAGGCCCTTCAGCCGCGCGTACACGGTCAACGCGCCACGGTGATGGGCCGTGTGCTCTTCAATCGCGCCGACAATGCAGAGTTTCGGCGCACCGCCCATCACCGGCCCTTCGGGCAAAGGCGCTTGCAGCTCGTCCATGCTCTTCGCCTTTATCTCGGCAATCGCGCTCGCCACCGACTTGTCCAGCCACGCCCGAGCCTCGGCCAGGGAGCCGATGGCCATCACCGGGCGCATGTGATTCTCGAAGTCCATGTCGAATCCATCGGCCCGGTGAAAGGCGCCCTCGATGAACCAGTCAAAGGTCTGAGCCACGTGGGCCACCTGCTGGGCCACCGTCATCATGTCCGGTGTGGGCTTATATCCCGCAAGCTCTTCCGTAAGGCAGCGGGTCGAGCGGTCGAAAAACTCCTTGGAGGTGCTCAGGCTCTCGGCAAATTTGTCAGGGGTCATGGGGTCTTGCTCCTTGTTGTTGGTGTGTGGGTGCGTTGAACTGAGGCGAACTCTAGCACGACCCTCCTGACACGGAACGTCAGTAGACTGTAAATTAATTCAGTCCATCGAAATGAATCTCGGTGGAATGAAGCTTCAAAGACCGGGGGAGCCACCCCGCGCGCCCTGAGGATGGTATCACGGATTCACGGCCAGGGGCGGCGGCAATGTTTCGAACCCCGTCACGAGCACCTTGACCTCGCCCTTTTCCAGCGGGCGGGTGAACACCTGCGTGAAGTAATAGCCGACCGAATCATTGCCCGCTACGCCCATCCCCGTGAGGGTAAAATCCCCATTCAGGATGTTGTTTCGATGGCCCGTGCTGTTCATCCAGCCGTCTACCGCCGTTTCAACGGGGTTTGGAAAGCTGTTCCAGGCAATGTTCTCCCCGGCGCGTGAATATTCGATGCCCGCCGCGTGGATCCGGTCGAAAGGCGACTCCCCATCGGGATTGTCATGGGCGAAGAATTCCCGGGCGACCATATCCTCGCTGTGGGCCCGTGCCACGGCGCGCAGGTCGGCGTCCATCGTCAAGGGATCGACGTCGGCGGCGACACGCTCCCCGTTGATCAGGTCCAGCGTTTCAATTTCCATCGCCGCAATCCCGTCGCCTTCGCCTTCGCCCTCACCTTCCCCCCCGCCGCCACCGGGATTCTCCGGACACCCGGCCAGTGCGATGGCCATTAAGAGCAACGCGACCAGTCGGGTCTTTCCGAGGATACAAATGCGAGACTGCATGGTCCGACTCCCGCCCCGAGGGGCTTTATCCGTGGTGGAATGGCCGAACCGCACAAGACAAAAAATTGCCGCCCGGCATCTGCCCCATTCTGCCACAGCGGGGCAAAATTTGCGAACCGCCAGGAGACGCCCTTACTCCAGCGCGTCTTTCGCGAAGAGATACTCGTTGCTCTCTTCGGGGAAAACTTCCATCATCTTGCGATATAGCAGACGCAGACTACTCTGATCATCCAGATTACTGTAGCAGGTCATGAGCTGGTGATACACTCCCTTGATGCCGGGCCAGTCCGGATATTGCTCGATTACCTGCTCGTAGTAGCGAGCGGCCGTTGCGTAGTCCTGTTTCTTCTGCTTGTACAGATTCCCCAGGGCGCTGAGGAGAGCCGCCGCCTCTTCCGGCTCCGGGTTCTGCTCCAGCGATGCCGTATGCTCGGCGATAACCGTGTCCGTCGACTTCTCGGGACTGGCCTGGGCTTCACGCGCACCGGCGGCGGCTTTTGCGCGCTCGAACTCGTCCCGCAACGCGGCCTGGGCGTCCACCGCGGTGGACTCAGGCTCCGGTTCCACGGTCCCGCCGGGTGCGATAGCGCCCCGAGCGTAGTAAAGCGCCGCCCCCACCACCAGCACGACCGCGAGTGCGAGATACCAATTCGATTTCAACCACGCCACAGAACCCTCCAATCTCATATACCCAGTTCTCTCCAGGACACCTGCGAAATGGCGAGGATGGGATAATTGCCGATCATGCCGATGGGAAGATTATCCGCCAGTGCGGGCACCTGATAAATGTTCGGAACGTTCGTTCCCATGTCAAAGTAGTTGGAAACAAAAGTTCCCATTACGTTGGTCTGTTTTGCCGAGGTAATCTTAGTCTGTGCATAAAATGCGCCCATGATATCCAATTGGGCCGTCGAACCGACCACCATATTGTTGGACGCCATGATCCCGATGATGTTGTTCACCGGGAAACTATTGCTGGTATTCGTCTTGTCACCGTTGTTGCAGGTGATCAAATTGGCATCGATGTTGACGTCGCCATAGACCAGCAGGGCCGCGCGACCGCTGTAGTTGATTGTTCTGTCACCGCCCTGGCCGGTGAAGGACAGATTGCCGTTGATCCGGATTTGCCCGTTTATTTTCATCACGTCCGTCGCGCTGTCAAACCAGATGTAGTCATCGGTTGCCGCCGGTTGCGTTGCGGGCAGAGACCCGTTCAGCACTTGACCCGTGGTGGCGTTCCAGTAAAACTTGCTCGTCTTCACGTTGAGCGTTATGTTCCCGGTGTAGGTGCCGTCACTGGGGTTCGTGGGACTGGCCAGGAGCACCTGGTTGAAGTAGTCCTGGTGGGTGTACCAGGTTCCCGTGGAGGGATCCTCCACACGGGCGCCGTTCACCGGGTCGCGCCAGTCGTCCGTCAGAATGGGAAACGGCACTTTGTCACCGAGATCATACAGTTCGTCCCAGCCGTTGTCACTGAACACGGCCTTGGGGTCGCCGCGGTCACCGTCATCCACGACGGAGTTACCGGTCCAGCCGCTGGTTACGAAGATACCATCCATCGTCTCCTTGAAATTATTGCCCGCTATCTGGGGCTCGCCGATTTCGGAGTTGCCGGACATGCCGACCAGTCCAGCCTTGGCCCGGAGTTTGGCCTCCAGGGTGTAAACCGTCTCACCTTCCACCACGGCCTGCGGAAGGGCCGGAACGCGGCTCTGCAGGTAGGCGGGCACACCGACGTAGTTGTTATGGATCAGGCTCGTGCCGCTCAGGTCAATGGCCGCAAGCGCCATAGCGCCGGTAATCAGGTTGTCTCCAAGGAGATGAACGGAGCCGTGAATGCTCACATTCCCGTTAATTAACCCGCCCGCCTGGCCGGTGCCCGCGAAGATGGCGTTCTCCCAGACGTTCACATTGCTGGCTTCGTAGACGACTTCGGCCTGGCGCTCATTCTCGCCGTTTCGGGCCATGGCGTACACGGTATACATGTCTTTCTCGGACACATCGTCCACCACGCCGTCCCCGTTACTGTCTCGACCGTCGTTTTCCCAGCGCGCCGTATAGCCCGCGAACGCTACATCCTCCATGGACTGGAGCGTCTGGAGTGTGACATTGTCGTCGTCCATGGCCGGCATGACGATTTGGTTGTTCTCGTCGTAGGCCGGTGTCCAGTCTTCCATTCCGAGTATCCCATCGTCACCATTCTCCAGCTCCACTTTGCACGCGCTCACGGCGGCCTCCATACCCTGGAAGGTGGTGGTGTAGTCCTCGTACTGCTCCACGACCTGACGTTGCTGGAGGGAGCGGGCCATCAGTGCGCCCAGTACCACCAGGCCGACGCCGATGAAGAGCATTGCCACCAGGAGGGCCATGCCCTCTTCCCGTTTTCGGTGTAGTTTTCCCATCGCTAGTTCCTCGGATTCACAAGTTCGGTGAACTGTTGACGGATCACGTGTCCCTTGCGGGACTTGCCTTGTGTTCGTATCGTTATGAGCACGCCACCAGCCTGCTCTTCAACCCAGAATCCGGCCGTGTTGGGCGCCGGCGCTTCCCCATCCGCCGGGGGCGCGGGCGCCGCGTCCGGAGAAAGATTGTTCGCCAGCACCGTAATCTCCTCCCCCTGGAGCATGATCAGTTGCTCGGCCGCCACCCCGTCTTCGTTGGCGTCGTCCACATCGCGCTGGATGGTGACGAGTGACCCCACTTCCAGGTTGCCGTTGACGTTCACCGCCGTGCCGTTGCCGTCGATATCGGCCGCCATATTGAATTTCAGCACGTCGCCGGGGAGATCTTCGGTATTGACGCTTGTGCCTTGCGCCTGCCGCAGGCGGGGCACAACGGCGAGCAAGGCGCGCCGCGCCTCGTCGTTGGAGGTGGCCTTCACCTGCTGGATCCGGGCGGTATCGCCGATGCTCAGCGACAGGGAGAAGAGAACCCCCATGACTGCGGTAAGAATAGCGACGGAGAACATGATTTCAAGCAGGGTCACGCCCAGTTGGCTCTTGCGCATCGCGCCCATTTCAGCGGCCCACCGAGGTCGTAACATAGGTCTTGAAGACATGACCTTTTTCATTGGTCCAAAGCAGGGTGGCCTTTACTTCCAGGGGATTGGGCAGATCGGGAAGGGGCTCCAGAAGCGCGCCGGAGTCGGCGTCCACATCAAGATCCATGGGGATGGCGATCGCCACGCCGTCTTCGTCGAAGCACTCCAACTGTACGGTACGCTCCACACCAGGCCACTCGGGGGTCTGAGGCTCATACAACAGCAGATCCTTCAAGGGCTTGCCCCGGAGCTCCTCAAGGGTGCTGCTCAGGGCGGTGTTGGCCACCGCTTTCTCCTCATTCAGGCGACCGACGATACTGATGCTGATGAGCGAACCAAACAGGAGCGAGAGGGTCGTGGCCAGGATCCCCATGGCAAACATGATCTCGATGAGGGTCATACCTGAATTATTGTCTGGGTGTCGTGTCATAGTAGTCTCCTGTCTGGCGCGCACCACGCGTTCCACACAGGCACAAAGCAACTAGCATGCCACCCCTTTGATATGAATCCGCCAATAACCTTAAACCATTTATTGCCAGAGACTTAAAAATATCAAATCTCAAGCGGCGTCCTTTGCATCCGCGCCCTGGTGCGAATTTATACGCGGCATGTGCAGAAAATTCCACTGCGCGCTTTGGGGCTGCGAAAGACAAAATCCGGGCCAGCGAAAGGGGGCGCTGGCCCGGAGGTTGGTCTCTCTCGAAATCCCGGGGCCTTGGGAATCGCAGGACGCGCACATGCTCACCCGTCACCGGATAGCGGAGCGGGAGCAGTCAACGGCATGCCTTCAATGACGAAGAGAAGGCGGCTTGCCGCCGTCCGACGGAGAAGGATTCCTGATCCAGACTAATTCTTCTCCGCGACCTTTTTGCAACGGAGTATGCCGACAAGCACCAGGCCTGCGAGCCCGAGGCCAGCCGCCCCGGGTACCGGCACGATGTTGTCATTTGGGTCGGGCGGAAGCACAGGCGTGACGGAGACAAAGGCATCACTGGTGCCACCGTTAATACTCCTCACATGCAGTCCGAAGTTGATCAACCCCTCATACAACGCCCCGGAAACATCGTTCCAGCCCGCACCGCTGACGAGTCCCATGAAGAACGTTGCGGATTCACCTTTTGATATTCCGGGCTGATTTCCCTGATCCGCCGCCGCATCCGCGACAAAGCCGATTCCGTTGCCCCCGGGAAGATTTTGAGGGCTTACGCTACCGGGGCCAGGGTCCATGTTCCAGGAATCCCCATTCGGATCATAGTAGAAGCCCCCCGGTGCGGGCGGCGTGGGATCCAGCACGACGGGCGTTCCCCAGTTCCAGTAGAGCTCGGCTATATTGGCCGTCATGCTCCCCGTGTTTGAAAACGTGAACGCGACCATGGTGTCGTAGAGCCCGTTGTTCAGGCCTTCAAAAGAAGAGCCAAGCACCATCTGTATTTCAACGTTGAACTGCGAGGCCACGGTATTGGCATACGGTGAATTATTCGACAGGGGTGTGAAGCCGATATTGATCGACTCGGCCCTCGCCGAAACGCCGCCCACCACGGCGACGGCCATGAACCCCAGAAACAGATTTCGCACTGCTACTTTCATCAAACTGAACCCTTGATGTTTTCTCTAGACTGTGGAGGATGGAACGAAGTCCACTTCAGCCGGTAACCGGGAACCTCTGTGTTCCGGGGCTCTGCGCCTCCCTTGTACGGATGAACGGGCCGATACGACGCTCTGTACCGGCCCGTCCGTTTGCCGCAACCCTGTCGGGCTGCGGCATGTTTTAACAGGAGAAGCGTTTGCGTACCGCCAGCAGGCCCGTGCCCAGACCAAGCAGCACCATCGTGGCGGGCTCGGGGACGGGCGTCAGGGGCGGCGGAGGAAGCTCATTGGGCGTGCCGACGAAGGCGTCCGATTCTCCAGCGGTCCCTATGGACTGGACATGCATCCCGAAACGAAGGGTACCGTCCTGAATCGCCGCCGAGAGGGTGTCGAGATCGGTGAGGAGGGTGTAGCTGAGAATCAGGGACTCGCCCTGGCCGATGCCGTTCTTCGGGGACGGGTTGTTCGCGTAGACGCTGAGGTCCGTGTTGGCGGAGAAGCCGATGCCCGATCCACCGGGCATGTCGGACGGCGACCCGCTGCCGACCGTGAATTTCAGCACATTGTTAACCATCGGAGAGACAATCGTCGGGCTTCCCAGAAGCGCTTCGCCACTGTCGTCCAGATAAATCTGGGCGATCACCGACGCGATGGCCGAGTTATTCTCGAAAGTCATCGTCAGGGTGGTTCCATCGGTGACGAGGGACAGGTCAAAGTCGAGCATGGCCAGATCGCCCGCATTCGAGTTGCCCGATCCTACAACGCCAAAATTGAAAGCGCCGTAGGCCGCATTGAATTCGCTCACGGTAAGGGCCATGGCGGCGCCCGGAAGCACCGCGGCCAGAATTCCCAAGGTCAAGTACCGCATTATTCTTTTCATAGCTGCCAATTCCTGTCTGCCTGTTGCCGCACCATCGCGGCCCTCTTGCTTCGATTGCCGTCGGCATCAGAGGATGCCGACGTGACACCTATCTAATGGCAGCAATCGTGCCAAAAATCTGTCACTCTGCTTGTGTTTACAAATACTTTACTAAGAGAAGGATGGGGCAATGCCAACGTGGTAATAATTCGCAACGCTCGCCTGTACCGCGAAATTTTCCGCACACAACTTTCCATTAATGCGACATTTCCCTCACACCTCTACTCACGTGAGCCAGGGATGTGTCCAGGGCAATCTTTTCCGCCGCGTCACGGCCATCAAAAAAGTGTCGTCGTGCCTTCCGGCTTGAACCAGTCATAGTCAAAACTGACAACTCTTTGATCGGCAATCTTCGCGGTGGGACATCGCGGGGAACGGATCACGAGCGTTATTTTCCGAAAAAACGCCAGATAAGTATGGATTTCCGCCTGTATGTTCCTATACTATAGTAGTGTCTTTAACTTTGTGAGTGCGACATGTCCCCTGCAAGATGCTTTACCCGGCCGCCCCTTCCGCTCCGCGAGGACAAGCCGTGAAGCTGAATCAGAAGATCATGCTGGTGCTGATTGCCGCCATCACGCTGTATACCGCCGTGGGATTCGCCTTAAATCGATTCCTCATCCTGCCGAGCTTTCGCCAGCTCGAAATCGACGAAGCGCGAAAGGACATGCGGCGCTGCCTCGCGGCGCTCGAGAGCAACTTCACCCAGATTTCTTCGCTCTGTTACGACTGGTCGGCCTGGGACGACACCTACGCGTTTGTCGAGACGCCGAACGAGGCGTACATCGCGGCCAACCTCTACCCCTCCTGGTTCGTCGACAACGACATGAGCATCATGTACTTCTTCCGCAACGACGCCTCCATCGCCTGGGGTCAGTATTTCGATCTGGAATCGGGGACACCAGGCCCCTTTCCAAAGTTTGACGACGGGACCTTCCCGCCGGATCACCCGCTCCTGGTCCATGCCAACCGCGATAGTGCCGTTCAGGGGATACTGCGCACATCCCTGGGGCCCATGCTGGTCGTATCCCGACCGATACTTCCGAGTGAAGCGACGGCGGGGGAAGTGTCTCGCGGCACGCTGGTAATGGGCCGCCTCCTGAACAACGCCATCATTGGCGCAATCCGGGCGCAGGCGCAGGTTGCCCTCAACATCATCGACCTGAATGAGTATCCCATCCCCCCGGAAGCGGAATCGCTGGTTGCGGGCGAGATTCGCGTGGTGGAGGAAAGCCCCGAGATCTTACGCGTGTTGAGCGTCACGCAGGACTTTCATCAGCGCAATATTCTAGCCTTCGATGCGACCATCCCCCGCAGGATCATGTCCCGCGGCAAGGCGGCGATCCAGTTGAACATGCTGGCGGCGGCCCTCGCGGGCTGCATCTTGTTGCTCCTTCTGCTGGCGGCCATGAAATGGACGGTGTCCGCGCCGCTTCTGCGCCTCAGCGCCCACGTAAAAGGCGTGGGGCCCGGCAGCGCCCGTGAGCCGGTGCCGCTGGCCGGGCGCAAGGATGAAATTGGGGACGTCGCCCGGGAGTTCAACCATATGCTGGCGCGCCTCCAGGCTGAAGAGGCGGAGCTCATCGCCACGGAGCGTGCCCTTCGTCTGAGCCAGGCGCGAACCCGCACCATTCTGGATACGGCGCCGGACGCGATCGTCCTCATCGATATGTCCGGCAAAATAGAATCCGCAAATCAGGCCGCGTCCGAATTGTTCGACGCGGCGGGCCGCCCCCTGCTTGGAAGCCCGGTCATAGACCGGATCGCGCCTGAAAGCCACGAAGAGTGGCTGAACACGCTCCAGCGGGCGATACAATCCGGGCCGGGGGCATCCGCGAATGTAGAGGCCGAAATGCTCGGGCTGGGGCGGGATGGGGAGATCGTGCCTATCCATGTGATCGTTGCCACGACGGAACTGGAGGGCACACCATACTACACCTGCGCCATACGCGATATATCCACGTTGAAGGCCATGCAGGAAAAGGTGGTCCGCAACCAGCACCTCGCCCGCATCGGGGAGATGGGCGCAACCGTGGCCCACGAAATCCGCAATCCCCTGGCGGGGATGAAGGGCGCGCTCCAGATTATTGCCGGAGGGCAATTGGAGCCGGACGAGCAGCGCAGAGCATTGCGGGATATCCAGGGCCTGATCGACCGAATTTCCGCGACGGTGGAGCAGTTGCTCCGCTATGCGAGGCCCATCACCCCGCAGCCGGAGTCCGTCGTGCTTCGCAGTATGGTAGAATCCCTCTGCGCGGGCACGATCACGCCCGTGCCGGAAGGCGTAGCGGTGACCATCGAGTGCGCCGAAGGGCTCACGGTCCAAGCCGACCCCCGCCTTCTCCGCCAGGTGCTGGAGAACATCTGGGCCAATGCGTGCCAGGCTGTTTCGCCCGGCGGGCGAATTACGTGGTCAGCCTCCTCGGACATGGACGCCGTCACGCTTCGATTGACCAACGACGGCCCCCCCGTACCCGAGGCCAATCTCCCGCGGCTCTTCGAACCTTTCTTCACGACACGCGTCGAGGGCTCCGGGCTGGGCCTGGCGGTCTCCCTGCGGATCGTTGAAGCCCATGATGGTAAAATGTATATAGAAAATAGAGAGCAGTCCGGCGTCACGGTCGTCGTGCGCCTGCCACAAGGAGAATAACTGTGCCTGGTTCTGTTTTGGTGGTCGACGATGAGAAAATGATCCGGTGGTCCTTGAGGAAGCGGCTCGAACTGGAGGGCTACTCCGTGGTGGAGGCCGAATCGGGGGAAGTGGCCCGGCGCCGGTTCCGTGACGACTCCTTTGAAATCGCCCTCATGGACATGCGACTCCCCGACACGGATGGCATGGCGCTCTTCCAGGAGTTCCACGATACCCATCCCGAGACCCCTGTCATTATCATCACCGCCTATTCCAGCCTCGAGGGGGCCGTGGACGCCATCAAGCACGGTGCGGCATACTACATCTCCAAGCCCTTCGATCTGGACGAATTGAGCCTGACCGTGAACCGGGTGCACGAGAACAGCGTGATGCGGCGCAATGTCACCACGGATCTGGATCAGAAGCGGTCTCAGTTTGGTCTCGACAACATCGTCGGCTGCAGTCCCCAGATCATGGAAGTGAAGTCCCTCGTCCGCAAGGTGGCCCAGGGCCCCAGCACCACCACGCTGCTGCTGGGCGAGAGCGGCACCGGGAAGGACCTCGTGGCCCGCGCCCTGCACTACGAATCCTCCCGCGCCACCCACCCGTTCATGAACATCACCTGCACCGCCCTGCCCGAGACCCTTCTCGAATCCGAACTTTTCGGTTACGAAGCCGGGGCCTTCACCAATGCCACGAGTCGCAAGAAGGGCCTGATCGAACTGGCCAACCGGGGCACGGTGTTTCTCGATGAAATCGGCGACATGGCCCCTGCGCTCCAGTCCAAGCTGCTCCGCATCCTCGAAGAAAAATCGTTCAAGCGCATCGGCGGCGTCACGGACATCCACGTGGACATGCGCCTTATCGCGGCGACCAACCGCAATCTGGAGCGAATGGTCATGGACCATACCTTCCGCGAGGACCTCTACTACCGGCTGAACGTCGTACCCATTCACATGCCCCCGCTTCGCGAGCGCAAAGGGGACATCACCGTACTTGCGAATTACTTCCTCGCCATGTTCAGCAGGGAGTTCCGCAAACAACTTCAGGGCATCTCGGCCGACGCGCTGGCCAAGCTCAACGCCTACCCGTGGCCCGGCAACATACGCGAGCTCCGCAACGTCATGGAGCGGGCCATCCTGCTCAACGAAGGCCCCTGGATCGAGAAAGGCGATATCATCCTCGGCCGCGCAAACTTCAATACCCCCTCGGAGAGTGTCGGCGAACTCGTCGCCCTGCCGCCCGAAGGCTGCACCCTGGCCGACGCCGAAGAAAGCCTCCTCCGCCAGGCCCTTACCCGCTGTGACTGGAACCAGACCCGCACCGGCGCGCTCCTCGGCATCACCCGGGATCAGGTCCGATACAAGATCGAAAAGTTCGGGATGAAACCGCCGAGCAACTGAGTTCGAAGGGTGCGGAAAGGGGACGCGCGCTGGAATCGCGTGTCAGGCTGAAGTAGTGCGGGCGTTCCCGTTGTACCCTTCCCCTGACAGCGTAGTCTGGTGCGGGTCAGTCCCCTCAGCCCTTCGTCGCGTCCGCCAGGGATTTCACAAAGGCTCCCACCTTGACCGCCGTCTCGGGGCTTTCGCCGAGCTGTCCGATCATGCGAACGATGGCGCTGCCGACGACCACGCCCTGGGCCATGCCCGCAACTTTCTTCGCCTGCTCGGGGGTGGATATGCCAAAGCCGACGGCCACGGGGGTATCGGTGTGCTTCTGGATGTTGGCGACGGCCTGGTCGAGGTCGGCGGCAAGGGCGGATTGTTCGCCCGTCACGCCGAGTCGGGAAACGTAATAGATAAAGCCGCTGGATTGCTTCGCAATGATTTTGATGCGCTCGTCGGTGCTGGTGGGCGACATGAGGAAAACGGTGCGGAGTCCGTGGGCATCGAGCGCGGCCTTGTATTCATCCGCTTCTTCCGGGGGGAGATCCACGCAGAGCACACCATCGGCCCCGGCGTCTTCCGCGGCCTGGGCAAAGGCTTTAAGGCCGAAGGCGAGTACCGGGTTGTAATAGGTGAAAATAAGGATCGCCACCTGCGACTTCTCGCGAATCTTCTTGATCAGGGCGAGAACATCGCGAAGCGAAACGTTGTGCTTCAAGGCACGCAGAGCCGCTTCTTGATTGACCGGGCCGTCGCCGATGGGGTCGGAGAAGGGCACACCGAATTCGATGATGTCCGCGCCCGCCGCTTCCAGGGCATAGACAATTTCTTCGGTCTGGGCGAGGGTCGGGTCACCGGCGGTGATATAAGGGATGAAGGCCGTCTTCCCGGCGGCTTTTAGATCTTGAAAACGTTGGTCGATTCGGTTCACCGCTTAGATCTCCTCGTCCGGAAAAATGAGCCGGGCGGCCTGGGTTACGTCTTTGTCGCCGCGGCCGGACAGGTTGATGATGACAATCTCGTCCTTCGGCATCTGGGGAACGGCCTTCATGGCGTGGGCGATGGCGTGGGAACTTTCGAGGGCGGGAATGATGCCTTCGAGGCGCGCGCAGGCCTTGAAACCTTCCAAGGCTTCCTCGTCGCTGGCGTGAGTGTATTGCACCCGACCGCTCTTGAAGAAGTAGGCGTGCTCGGGGCCTACGCTGGCGTAGTCCAGACCTGCGGACACGCTGTGGGTCGAGCCAATCTGCCCATTGTCGTCCTGGAGCACATAGCTGATGGCGCCGTGGAGCATGCCGTACTGGCCGCCGTCGAAGCGAGCCGCGTGTTCGCCCGGAAGAATCGCCCGGCCTCCCGCTTCCACGCCGATCATCTTGACGGATTCATCCCCCACGAACTCGAAGAAGAGCCCGATGGCATTGCTGCCGCCGCCAACACAGGCGATGAGGGTGTTGGGCAGACGACCTTCGGCTTCGAGGATCTGGCGGCGCGCTTCCTGGCCGATCACGCTCTGGAAGTCGCGACAAATCATGGGGAAGGGATGGGGACCATGCACCGTACCCAGAACGTAGTGGGTATCCCCCACGTTCGTCACCCAGTCGCGGAGGGCGTCGTTGATGGCGTCTTTGAGGGTCTTGCTTCCCGATTCCACGGAGACGACGGTACTGCCGAGGAGGCGCATGCGAAATACATTCAACTTCTGGCGCTCGATGTCTTCCGAGCCCATATAGACGACACATTCAAGTCCGAGCAGCGCGCAGGCGGTAGCCGTGGCCACACCATGCTGTCCCGCGCCGGTCTCGGCGATGATGCGCTTCTTGCCCATGCGCTTCGCCAGGAGGCACTGCCCGAGCGCATTATTAATTTTGTGGGCGCC
The DNA here is from genome assembly GCA_016791475.1 of Candidatus Hydrogenedentota bacterium. Taxonomy (NCBI): domain Bacteria; kingdom Pseudomonadati; phylum Candidatus Hydrogenedentota; species Candidatus Hydrogenedentota bacterium. The sequence goes on along the minus strand of JAEUWI010000026.1, from coordinate 69,292 downwards.
CGTGTGGGCCAGATCTTCGCGCTTGAAGTAGATCTTCGCACCGCCGAGGTGCTCCGTCATGCGCTTTGCGTGGTAAAGGGGCGTTTCCCGGCCGACGAAGTGGGTGCGCAGGTCCGCCAGTTCCGCTTGAAACAGCGGGTCGGCCTGGGCCGTGCGGTAGGCCTGCTCCAACTCGTCCAGAGCGTACATGAGCGTCTCGGGGACGAACTTGCCGCCGAACTCGCCGTAGCGCCCGCGGGCGTCAGGCCAGGGATGTTTTTGCGTTGTGGATGAAGGCGCGAATTCGGTCATGGTCTTTCTTTCCGGGGGCGGATTCCACCCCACTCGACGTATCCACGGCGTAGGGGCGCACGGCGCGCACGGCCTCGGCCACGTTCTCGGGCGTAAGTCCGCCCGCGAGAATAATCGGTTTTCCGGTGCCCACCGCCAGCTTCGCAAAGTCCCAGTCGCCCTGATGGCCCGTGCCGCCCCGGTCTTCGGTGCGATAGGCATCGAGGAGATAGGCCCGCGCCTGATAGCGTGTCATGTCACTCACGCCGAAGCCCGGGCCGGGACGAAAAGCCTTGACAGTGACATGCGCCGGGGGGCAATCTTCGGGTTCTTCTTCGCCATGAAGCTGCACGCAGTCGAAATAGGTCAGCAGGCCCGCGAGGGTCATCATGGACTCATTGACCGTCACCGCGACGGTAGTGACGTAGGGCGGCAACTGCTCGATGATCTCAAAGGCGGCATCCCGCTCGATGTAGCGGTTACGTTTCTTAGCCTCGGGCGCGAGGACGAATCCGAGCGCGTCGGCACCCGCGTCACAGGCGGCCAGCGCGTCTTCCAGATTGGTAATTCCGCAAATCTTAACCCGCGTCATGGCCCAGCAATTCTTGAATCTTTGCACGGATATCGTTGCTCGTCAGCAGGGATTCGCCGACCAGGATGGCATCCACGCCGCCGTCTTCCAGCTTCTGCACCTGACTGCGGGTGTAGATGCCGCTTTCGCTTACGAGGATGTTTCCGCCCGGAACGAGCTTCTTCAACTCCAGGCTCCGGTTCACGTCCACCTCCAGGGTGTCGAGATCGCGGTTGTTGATACCGATAATATGCGCACCGGCGTTCAACGCCCGCTCGATTTCTTTCGCGGTGTGGGTCTCCACCAGCACTTCCATGCCCAGGGTCTTGGCAACCTTGGAGAAGTCCTTCAATTCCTCGTCGCTCAGGCAGCGCACGATCAGCAGGATGGCGTCGGCCTCGGCCGCACGCGCTTCGTGAATCTGGTATTCATCCACGATAAATTCTTTGCGCAGGCAGGGAATGTGAACGTGGCGGTGTACGTTCGTAAGATCGTCCAGCTTGCCCTTGAAGTATTTCTCGTCCGTCAACACCGAAATGGCGCGTGCGCCGGTCTGCTCGTAGAGGGCGGCAATTTCCACCGCGTCCACACCGGGAAGAATGTCGCCCTTGGAGGGCGAGGCGCGCTTGATCTCCGCGATCAGGCTGATGCCATCCTGACGGAGGGCGGAGCGAAAGTCCCGCGGCTTGCGGTTCATGGCGATACGCTCTTCCAGCTCGCGGAGGGGCACCAGCTTCTTGCGCGCGGCTACTTCGATGCGCTTGTTTTCGAGGATGGGATCAAGAATCATGGGTTTTTCGAATCAATTCTTCCAATTTATTCAACGCCGCGCCGGAATCAATCGACGCCTGGGCCACGCGGATCCCCTCTTCGAGGGAGGCCGCCTTGCCACCAGCCACCAGGGCCGGGGCCGCGTTCAAGAGCACAATGTCACGACGGGGTCCCGCCTCGCCCGAAAGCACCGCCCGCAGAATGGCAGCGTTCTCCGCGGCATCGCCCCCCTTCAGGGTGGCCGCATCGGCCCGGGCGAGTCCGAACTGTTCCGGCATTACTTCATAACACTTCACGTCGCCCGCGCAGCCTTCGGCTACGAAACTGGGCCCGGTCAAGGTCAATTCATCCAGCCCGTCGGAGCCGGCCACGATAAACACGTGGCGGCTGCCCAATTGAAGCAGCACCTCGGCCAGTGGCGCAATCAGGCCGCGATCAAAGACGCCCATCACCTGGCCGTCCGCACCGGCCGGATTGGTCAATGGGCCGAGGATGTTAAACACCGTCCGCAGCTTCAGTTCCGCGCGAATAGGTCCCACATGTTTCATGGCGGTATGCAGATTCCGGGCAAAGAGAAAGCCGATTCCGATCTGGTCAATACATTCCGCCACTTTCTCCGGGCCCAGGTCGAGATTGACCCCGAGGGCTTCGAGTACGTCCGCGCTGCCGCACAGGCTGCTGGCGCTGCGGTTGCCGTGCTTGGCCACGTGGACCCCGGCGCCGGCGGTCACGAAGGCCGCCGTGGTGGATATGTTGAAAGTCCCGGAATGGTCGCCACCGGTTCCACACGTGTCCACCAAAGGTCGCGCGGTCGCCGGAATTGCGGTGGCCAGGGCCCGCATGGTTTCGGCCATCCCCGCGATCTCCTCCACCGTCTCCCCCTTCATCGCCAGCGCCGTCAGGATCGCCCCCACCAGGCTCGGTGAGGCTTCGCCGCCCATGAGCACCCGCATGAGGGAAGCCGCCTCGGGACGACTCAGATCCTCGCGCCGTACCACGCGCGAAAGTGCGTCATGAATCATGCCAATGGCTCCTCCAAGTTACAGATTGACCGCGCCCGCGGAAGGGTGGGACTGTAGCAACCCCGAACCGCTAAAGTCAAGAAAATTGACGGTTTAGGGCGTATTAATCGATTTGGAAATGCCCAGATCGGCGGTCAGTTGCGCCGCCACGAGGGCGTGGGCCGAAGGCCGGGGGTGACTGTCGAAAGGCAGGAAAAAGTTGCTCTCGGCGGGTTCTGGAAGCAATTGGGTGTAGTCCAGCACCTGAAGGCCTCTGGCCCGGAGTCGCTCGCCCATCTGGCTGGCGGGGAACTCGTCGTCCGGCGCGGCTGGGTACAGGACGACGTAAAATCTGCCACCCTGGAACTCCTCGGCAAAGGCCGCTGCGGAGCGCTCGATAATGGCGGCGGTGAGCGCGTGGTGCCGTTCGGCAAGTCGCAGCGGCAGGTCAAGCCCCAGGTACTGGATCACGTAGTCGCCTTTAAGAAAGTCATACCAGCCGGTGAGTCCTGCCCGTTCCCCCTGGAAGGAACCAAGCCGCCGTGGCAGCCCGTCGTCTCCCAGGACGTACCAGGGCGAATGGCGTGACCATGAAATAACCGAAAAAGACCCAATCACGCGGCGGACGTGGTTCGGGATGAAGACGTAAAGACCCGTTACCTCGGCTTCGGGAACTTCAGAGCGGGTGTCGAGTGATTCGAGCCGCGCCAGCATGTGATTTGGGCCATAGCCGGAAAAAGCATAGTTGTAAACGGCCCAATCGGGCGCCGACTTCGCAACGAAGTTGGGCAGAGTCTCATCGTCGTTCACGCCCTCCCCGAAGGTGTAAGAATCGCCGAAAAAGACCAGCGCATGATCCCGGAGCGTGTCGGATGCGCCATCCGGCGTGACCCGCCGTCGAAAGTTGTCCGTGTGGTAGGTGTAGTGAAAGACTTCTTTGCCATCGACAACAAGCCGCGCGCCGGAGCTTACATTGCGCCGGGGCATGTGGCCGAGAATGCGGCTGGACTGGTAGCTTGCCCCCACGCTGTGGGTCCCCTCCCGGACGGAACGGGCCTCTTCCCGGGTATGTCGCCATCCGCATACGCCCTGAGCCGCCAGGTAAAGACTCGTGAAGATCGAAAGGGCGACGAGCATTCCCGTGGCGCGGGCAAGAACGGGGCGTGCTGTGAGACTCTTGATTTGCAGCCGGACTGAAAGACCGAGCAGGGCCATCAGCACCGACAAGGCCGAAAGCCACGCGCACACATACTCGAAGGAATGGAGGCGTCCCTGGCCCAGGCGAAACCAGCCATAGGCGCCAAGGGTACCTGCCGCCATGAGAAACAGGCACGCCTTGGGCAGCCACGGAAACCTCCGCGCAAGCTCGGGAAGGCCGGTCGGCTCTGGCGTGGGTTCAGTCATTGGGGGGACAGCCCTTCATGAGGCTTCGCCTCACCCGTAGAGGATGAAAATTGTGTCGGGTCCTACCCCCCCTACCCCCCCGCAAGCGGGGGGGACCAAGAGGTGCGCTTTGGCGAGTAGGGTTCCCCCCGCTTGCGGGGGGCCAGGGGGGTAAACTCCCGAGTTGGCAAAGACCGCTATGAAGTTCTGGTTCCGCCGCTCGCGTATTTTCAAAGCCGCCGAATGGAGGTTGGGCGCGGCCTGTGTAGACGATCACGGCGTGCGCTTTGCGGTCTCCCCCCCCTGCCCCACCGCAAGCGGGGGGAACAGCGCGGTTCACTTTGGCCTTTATGGTTCCGTCGCCCGCGACGGGCGATGATACCAGGCCTTCCAGATTCTTATACCGCTCAGCCGTATTCGTCATGCCGTCAACCCTTGCCATTACGGTTATCGAGCGCGGCAAGAATAACCAGAACTTCACGCTCATTAACCTGGCCACGCATCACCGAAGCGATCAAGCGGGGATTGGTCGTCTCGGCCTGCCCTGCGGCCATCGACACCTTCATGTAGGTCGGCTTCGTGACCCAGGGAAAGGGGTGGCTTCGACCGCTGTGACGAATGTAGCTCTCCAGGGCGCGCCACACCCAGGGCTCTTCCCGGGATAGGTCCCGAGCCACATCGGCTACCGGAACCTCTCTCTCGAAGAGGGCGAAGGCCTCGCGATAGTGCTCGGGAACGACGCTGGAGCGTACCGGTGCGGGTGCCTGCGCGACCGTCCTGGGCGTGGACGTGGGCGGCGGCGCAGCCGGGGTCAAGGGAGCCTCCACGGAGACTTTCACGGTCCGGGGCTCCGAGGCGATGCCAAGAACACCCGCCACGGTCTGGCGCGCCACGTCGTCCATGGCCCCGTCGGCCAGTCCGAGGAGGGGAACTCCGGGAAAGAGGCAGGAAAGGACGCGACAGGTCTCATAAGCGATCAGGTAATCCGGGGCTTCACCGCAGATGCGCTGGCACGACGCCAGCGCCACAAAACGCAGGGCCAGTCCCCGGATAAACTGCACGAATCGGGGCTGGGTCAGGCGCTCCGGCGTCACAAAGACCAGTTGGATGGTGTGATTCTGGAGGGCAATGCCCAGATCCCGCCGTTCCGCGTCGGACATGTGGGGCGTCACGACCAACGCGCGCACGGGAAGGGCGCTGGCGCGGGCCGCGCGGCACAGAGGGTGTGTTTCGTCGGGGACAATCACCAGCCCCACCCGGGCGGGGTCGGCCAGCAGGGGGCCGTGGAGGCAGGCGAGGCATTCACCGGGGGCGCTGGATTCCAGCAGCAGCCCCTGCCCGGATTCTATGGTTGCGATGCGCCGTTCCCGCTCCAGCAACCGCGCGGCGGCGGACAGGCCCTCCCCGGATGCCGCCCCCGTCATGGCGCCGGCACTTCCAGCAGGCCGTGATGGAGGGCGAGCGTGGTGAGGGCCAGGAGGATGAAGAAGCCGCAAAGATCGGTGAGGGTCGTGAGTACCGGGGGCGCGCCGAGGGCGGGATCGAGTTTCAGCTTCCGCAAGGCCAAGGGGACGATGCCGCCGAGGCACACGGCGTTGATGGTGTTCACAAAGAAGGCGACGCCCACGAAGAGGGCCACCAGGGGAGCGTGGGAACCCCGCACGTAGTCCAGGCCCAGGGCGACGAGGGCGATGGTGGTGCCCAGCACGGCGCCGTTGATCAGGCCCACTTCAAATTCCTTGCGCAATACGCGCCAGAAGTCCTGGGGCTGAATCAGGCCCAGCGTCAATTCGCGGATACTCACGGCCACCGCCTGATTGCCCGAGCACCCGCAAAGATTTCCGATGATGGGAATGAAAAAGAGCACGGCGGGAAAGCCCAGAATGGTCTTCTCGAAGATGGGGAGCGTAAATGCGGCGATCATGCTGAGAGGCAGATTCACACCGAGCCACATGATCCGGCGGGACACGCGCTCGCCCGCGGGCATGCTCCGCAATTCTTCACCGCCGATAATACCGCCGAAGCGCATGAGGCTCTTCTCGTGGCCCTCGCCCACGGCCTCTTCCGCATCCGCCCGCCAGATCACCCCCACCATTTTCAGGTCGGGATCGGTCACGGGGACGCTGTAGAAGGGATAGCGATCGAAAAACTGGGCGACTTCCTGCAGGGGGGCATCGGACTGGAGATAGAGCGGATTCGCGATCATGATCTGCTGCAGGGTCTTCCAGGCCGGGGCCAGCACCAGATCGCGCAGGCGCACGACACCGATAAGCGTGCCGTTCTCGCTGTTTACGTAGGCGTACTGCACGCCGTAGTCGCTGTAGCGCTCGGCGTTGGCGCGGAAATCATTGAGCACTTCGGCGACCGAGGTATCCTGGGGATAGGAGACAAACTCTGTGGCCATGATGCCGCCCGCTTCGCTCTCATGGTATTCCAGGAGTTTCCGGGCGTCCTTCGCCTCCTCCGGATCCATCGCCTGCAGGATGGCCTCGGCGTCGTCTTCGGACATCTCCCCGAGGATATCGGCGCGGTGGTGACTCTCCATCTCGTCGACGATGGCCGCGGCCTCTTCCACCGGAAGCGCTTCCATCAGGTCGGAGCCCTGGGTGTCGGAGAGTTCCTCTATCAGGTCCGCCGCCGTTTCGGGGCTTAGCAACACCAGGACGGAGCGGAGGGCCTCATCTTCCAGACGGGAAAAGGCCCGGGCGACTTCACCGGGGGTGAGGACTTCCAGATAGGCGTCGAGCGCGGCCCGGTCCTGTGTGGCCGCGAGCGCTTCAATACGCTCCCAGCTTTCCAGGGTCTCGGTGTCTTCCATGGGGGCCAGCTCCGCAGGGTAGGGGCGTCGCCGGGCACGCGGCGGCGGGCGGGCGGCGGATTCAAAGTTGCTCCAGATTCACGCGCGGTCACGGGTATGGTGAAAATGCGCGCGAAGAGGGGATTCTAGCAGATGCGCCCCCAGGATGCGTAGTCTTTCCGCGCGTGGCTCCGCAAAGACGGCCTGTGCTATACTCCGGGTTTACAAGCAGACAGGCGCAGCCCCGCGAAAATTGCCTTCATGGCATGCGGCGCGCCGACCTGTTTTGAAACCTTTAAGTACTTTTATGTATAAAGATGCTATGTGGCCCCCGAATGGATGGTGTGACTGACTCGACTATGGCACTGCTGGATACGATAAATTCCCCCGCCGATCTTAAATCCCTCTCCCTCAACCAGTTGGAGACCCTGGCCAGCGAGCTGCGGGAGCGGGTACTGGAGGTGGTCAACCACAATGGCGGCCACCTCTCCGCCCCGCTGGGCGTGGTCGAGCTGACCCTTGCACTCCACTACGTCTATAACGTGGGTCATGACCAGCTCATCTGGGATGTGGGCCACCAGTGCTACCCCCACAAGCTGCTCACGGGCCGCCGCGAGGTTTTTGACTCCATCCGCAAGAAGGACGGGATCAGCGGCTACCCCAAGATCTGCGAAAGCGACTACGACTGCTTCGGCACCGGCCACTCCTCCACGTCCATTTCCGCCGCGGTGGGCATGGCCATTGCCCGCGACCAGCTTAAGGAAGACTATCAGGTCGTCGCCCTCATCGGGGATGGCGCCATCACGGGCGGCATGGCCTTTGAGGGCCTGAGCCACGCGGGACACCTGGGCCTCGACATGCTCGTCATCCTCAATGACAACGAGATGTCCATCTCCCCCAACGCCAGCGCGCTGAATCAGTACTTCAACCGGATGATCATGGCGGAGCCCTACAAGCGCGCCAAGGAAGACGCCGGCAGCTTTGTGAAGAAAATCATCGGCAATCGCATGACCCGGGCGATCCAGGACATCGAGAAGTCGGTCAAGAACTACATCACCAAAGGGGCGCTCTTTCAGGAGCTGGGCGTCAATTACATTGGCCCGGTGGACGGCCACGATCTGCCCCTGCTCATCGAATGCCTCTCCAGCATCAAGAAGATGCGCGGCCCGATCCTGCTCCACTGCCGCACGGAAAAAGGCAAGGGACTCAAGGCGGCCGAGGAAGATCCCCTCAAGTACCACGGCGTCTCCCCCCTCGCCATCAAGCCCGCCGAAGAAGAGGGCGAGCCCCTGCCCGCCGTGGGCGAAAACGGTGGCCACGCCGTAACCTTTACCGATGCCTTCGTGGAAGCCATGCTGGAAGCGGGCGCCGCGGACAGCCGCGTGGTCGGCATCACCGCCGCCATGCCCACGGGCACGGGCCTCTCCAAGTTTGAAGAGGTCTACCCCGACCGATTTTTCGATGTAGGCATTTGCGAGCAGCACGCCGTCACCATGGCCGCCGGTATGGCCGCCAGGGGCCTCCGTCCCGTCGCCGCCATCTACTCCACCTTCCTCCAGCGCGGCTACGACCAGCTCATCCACGACGTGTGCATTCAAAAACTGCCCGTCGTCTTTGCACTGGACCGCGCCGGCCTCGTGGGCGAAGACAGCCCCACGCAGAACGGCACCTTCGACCTGTCGTTCCTGCGCTGCGTGCCCGATCTTCAAGTCCTCGCACCGCGCGATGCGCTGGACACGAAGCTCATGGTCAAGTGGGCGCTCCAACAGGATGGCGCCGTGGCCATTCGCTACGCCCGGGGCAAGGCCCCAAATATCGGCGCCGAAGAGGGACGGGATATCACACAGGGCGAAATCCTGCGCGAAGGGACAGACGCCACCTTCCTCGTGATCGGCCCCTGCGCCCAGGCCTGCCTCGACGCCGCCGAACGCCTCGCCGCCGAGGGCTACTCCGTCGGCGTGGCCGATGCCCGCTTCGTGAAGCCGCTGGACACGGCGCTGCTCGACAGCCTCCTGGACCGGCCAATCATCACCGTGGAAGAAAACACCCTCGACGGCGGCTTCGGCTCCGCCGTGATGGAGTACTTCGCCAATACAGGCAAGCTCCACGAGCTCCAGATTCACCGCATGGGGATTCCCGACATCTTCAGCGAGCAAGCCACCCGCGCCGAGCAGCTAGCCGCCCACAACCTCCACGCCGAGGGGCTGTACAAAGAGGCCATGGCGGTGCTGAAAGAACACGCGGCCAATCCGGTGAACTGACACGCTTGAAGCGATCGATTTAACGCCAGGCTCGCCCACTGAAACAGATTTCCGACCTTCTGTCATTCCCGCGAATGCGGGAATGACAGGGGCTCTAGAAGTCTCAATGTTGATTCCCCACATCAGCACGCCATGGCTGGCCCTACATCATCCCCTGCCCCTGGTAGAGATACTTCTGAAATCCGGCGAAGGTCCGACCGATGTCGTCGGGCTGGCCCAGATCTGCGACGGCGTCCGGAATGGAGTTGTGGTACTTGAGTCGCAGCAGCGGGGCCAGTTTTTCCTGATCCAGTTCGTCCACGCCATCGCTCACATAGTGGTGCAGCACGAAATCGAGGAATTTCTGCTGCTTTGAGCCGAACTGGTCTCGGATAATGTGCCGCGCACGAGTAGCCCGCACTTCGCGGCTCTCGGGCGGCAGCGCATAGGCCACGTGGGCCAATACGTCGAAGAGATCGCTGTTTTCGGCATCAATAATACGCTGCATCTCGTCCAACTGCTCGCGGCCAAAGCCCTTTTCCGCCAGGGCCTCCAACAGTTTCTTTCGCGTCGCCGGATCGCTCCACAGCGTCCGCAACTCCGCCTCGTCTTTGAAGAAGTCCGGCAGCTTGCCGTAGAGTGCCTCCATGAACTGCTGGGCGGACATGGGCGTGCCGTCGGGGTGCCAGAAAGTGGTACTCATCATGTGCTGGATGCTGCGGGCCTTGCCATCGGCCAGTTTCACCTTGATGGGCTTTCTCGGTGCCTTGTCCTCGCCGTCCTCACCCCTATTTTCAGAATCCTCGGCAACACGGGGCGGACGCGGTCGGGCCGAGTCGGCCTCCGGCTCCAGGGGCTCGCCGTCCCACTCGGGATCCATGAAATGGTGGTGGGCCTTCACGAAGTCGTAGATCGTGAAGTAATCCTTGCCGTCGTAGAGCCGTGTGCCGCGCCCGATGATCTGCTTGAACTCGATCATGGAGCGCACGGGCCGCATCAGTACGATATTGCGGATGTTCCGCGCATCCACGCCCGTGGAAAGCTTCTGTGAGGTGGTCAGGATCGTGGGGATGGTCTTCTCGTTGTCCTGGAAATCCCGCAGGTGCTGTTCGCCGAGCGCCCCGTCGTTCGCCGTGACCCGCTGGCAGTAGTTGGGGTCGGAGACCGACTTCATCTGGTTGACGAGGTCGCGCACGGCCAGGGCGTGCTCCTGGGTGGCGCAGAAGATGATGGTTTTTTCGCGCGGGTTGGCCTGGTCCAGGAAGATCTGCACGCGCTTCTTCTCCCGCTCCATGATCTCGATGATACGGTTGAAGTCCGGCTCTTCGTAGCGCTTGCCCGCCTCGATCTCGCCTTCGATCAAGGTGTCGTCGGGCGTGTAGACATACTCGTCCAGCGTCGTGGCGATTTGCTTCACCTTGAACGGCGTGAGAAAGCCGTCGTTGATGCCTTCCTTCAGCGAATAGATATAGACCGGATCGCCGAAATAACGGTAGGTATCGGTATTGCCCTGGCGCTTGGGCGTTGCCGTCAGACCGAGCTGCACCGCCGGTTCGAAGTACTCAAGAATGTCCCGCCACGTGCTCTCATCGTTCGCACCGCCCCGGTGGCACTCGTCGATGATGATGAAGTCGAAGAAGTCCGGCGGGTAATCGCCAAAATACGGCGAAGGGTGTCCCTCCTTCGGCGGACCGCTCATGAAGGTCTGGAAGATGGTAAAGAAGATGCTCCCGTTCTTCGGAACCCGCCCCTTCTTCCGAATGGCCTCCGGCGCGATTCTTACCAGCGCATCCTCGGGGAATGCGGAAAACGCATTAAACGCCTGATTCGCCAATATATTGCGGTCTGCTAAAAAGAGAATTCGTGGACGACGCAATGGGGCTTTTTCGTTGTCCATTGTCAATTGTCCATTGTCCATTGAAGAAAGACTCCAGCGCGCGTGGAAGAGCTTCCACGCGATCTGGAAGGCGATGAAAGTTTTTCCCGTGCCCGTGGCCAGCGTCAGGAGGATTCGCTCCTCCCCATTCGCCACGGCCTCCAGCACCCGCTCGATGGCGATGTCCTGATAGTAGCGGCTCGGGTGGGATCCACCTTTGTCTTCAAAGGGGATTTCCGCGAAGCGATCGCGCCACGCGTTGGCGTGGGCAAAAGTGCGGTTCCAGAGTTCCTCCGGCGTGGGCCAGGCGGACACCGCGCCCTCGTCGCCCGACTCCAGATCGATTTCATAGAGCCCCTGGCCATTGCTCGCATAGGCAAAGCGCAGCGCCAGCTTGCCGCCGTAATCCTTCGCCTGGGCCACGCCCTCCGTCAGGGCCTTGCCCCACGCCTTCGCCTCCAGCACCGCCAGTTTCGTGTTGCGGTATTCCAGCACATAGTCGGCGGTCAGGGCCTTTCCGCGACGGCCCGGACCCTCGATGCGCCCGTGGGTGATGTGGTACTCACGGCGGATGCGGCTCCCCGGCACCACACCCCAGCCCGCCGCTGCCAGGGCCGGGTCAATGTGTTCCGCGCGGGTTTCCGATTCGTTCATGAATGTTTTGTCTCACAGATTAGTGACAAGCAGGATTGTGTCTCATTTTTTTTAAAATATGAGACACAAGGGAGCTTGTATCGCATGGATGAGACTCAAAATACCTCTTTGCCCTCGGCAATATTCAGAAGCTCTCGAAAAGCAAAAACACCAGGACGCCTACCACGACCTTTTCGCACTGTTAGCAGAATGCTCTCATCGCGCAATACAGTCAGAATTCGCGCGGCAGTCGGTTTTGGAACACTTGAGTAGTTAATAAAATGCCGTGATGTAAAAATGGGATTTTGAAAGATGAAATCCAAGGCGCGTATCGAATGTTGGGAATGTGTTACATCGGCTACCTCGGTCTTAACCCGGTCGTAGAGGGCTAGAATAGATCGCGCCCGCCGTTCGTTCTCGGCCGCTTGTTTCGCTATTCCCTGTAGAAAAAAAGCACACCACCCGGTCCAGTCACCATCGCGCGAAACGGCGCGAAGACGTTGCTGATACTCTTCACGATTGGCTTCGAGATAGCCGCTCATATAAAAGTCGGGACTGGACAGTAGCTTTCGCTGGAACATAAACAACGGAATCATCATCCTACCCAATCGCCCATTTCCATCCTTAAACGGGTGAAGCGCCTCGAACTCAACGTGAACTATCGCCAGTTGAACCAGTGCATCGAGTTCGGAAGTATTTCCGAGATAGTGCTCCCATGCGTCCATACCCTGTTGTAAGTGGGCCGGAGAAACCGGCACGAAACTGGCCTCTTGCTCCAAACACCCCTTGGGGCCTATCCAGTTTTGCTCCGTCCGGTAACTTCCAGGGGTCTGGTCTCGGCCCCGAACACCCTGCATCAGCAGGCTGTGGGCCGCGCGCAGAATTTGCTGGGAGAGCGGGCGACGCTCCAACTCCGCCACACAGGCACGCATCGCTTTGCGGTAGTTCAGAACTTCTTCGGCGTCGTCCCGCTTAGGTTGAGTGATGGTTTCGGACTGGCCGTCCGCCTCAATTTCAAGCACTTCACCGATAGTAACTTGCGTCCCTTCAATCCTCGACGATAGTACCGCTTCTTGCGTCGTAAGCGGAGAAAGCAGAATCTGTGCGTTGGGAATGGCGGTCAACAATCCATCGTAGCGCGCCAACCCCGCGCTGGCCGGGCCAATCAACGGGATCAGGCGCGGCCAGTCAAGAGAGTGCGGGGGAAACTCCCCCAAATGATATTGAACTGGAGCCATGGCGCTCATTTTTTCCTATATGGGACTGCCATCGGAAGTATACTAAAGTCATACCTTAAGTTCACCCCCGAAAAGAACTCTTCCGTTCTCCATTGTCAATTGTCCATTGTCCATTGAAAACGCTTCGTGAAGCAGCGACTTCTTCAGTTCGTCCAGCGCCGCGCTCTTGCGCTGGCTGCGCATGTTTCGCCCCGAAGGGGCACTGCAGTTTCCAGCCCAGGGCAACGCCCTGGGAACACCAACCCAATCTGTATTCAGCCCTGTAAGGGCGGCGCAGTTGTAGCTCGAGATTGAACTGTGCCGCCCCTGCAGGGCTCAAAAAGCAGGGGGCATCCTTTTTCCCGGGGCGTTGCCCTGGGCTTTTGAACTGCGCTGGCCCTTCGGGCCGGAATGCGGCGCGCGGCGTGACTTCACTCGATTCAACGTTGCCGGCCCAGCTCGACCAAATCCGCCGTTATCCGTTCCATGACCTTGCGAAGGTGCAGGAGTTTAACGGTGACTCCAATCCAGTGTGCATCCTCACCCGCGTCGGCATACCGGAAGGCAAAGCCCTTTTTATCAAATTCCGAAAACTCCTGCATCCGCTCGATGACTGCAGGATGAAGTGCTTTCCCAGTCTGCTGCTTCGCACGCTCGTTGGCCTGTTGTATCATGCCTTCCAGGTCATGGCACTTTGCGTTCGACTGGGTCGCCCATTTCAAGGACAACTCCAGGCTGTGCCGGTACAGGTACATGATCGGTGCGGCGATTTCCCAGGAGGTTTCGTCACGGTCCAGCGCTTTCTGCACCAGTATATCCGCCGCATTCTTGTAGGCCAGGGCCATGCCTCCGTGTGTGGAGATGTCGGACTCCCCAAGCATCAACACCTTATTCGCGCCGACCTCAAAGTCCTCGTCGAAGCCAAAGAGGGGATCGTCAATGCTGTAGCTTTTCTTCGCGGTCATCGCCCGGCCTCCTCGTCGCTATTCATTGTCAATTATCCATTGTCCAATGTCAATTGCAGCAGCGACTTCTTCAGTCCGTCCAGCGCGGCGAACTACTGCTTTCTATCGGATCGACGCAATGGACCGTGTGTCCAAATGAATGCCAAGCTCCCGCACACTGGCTTCAATCGAGACTCCCAGAATCTTCAGTTCATCCCAGAACACGTTACGCCGATCTCCTTCCGTATCGGCGTGCTGACGCGCCGCGATGACGGTAGAGTAAAAGGAATCCTGAAGCGCAGGCGGTAGATAAAGGCAGTGCCTGGACCACCAGTCCAGCGCGTCATTAACGATGACCAGCCGGTCCTCACCAGGACTGTCCAGATGTCGTAGCCGAAACCAATGCGCATATGCCTGCTGATGTACTTCGACTTGAGTTGACAGGACTGATCGCGCCCGCCCATCGCGGTCTTGTCGTCTGACTATGAGATAGTTCCCCAACAACGCGAATCCACCACCCAATGCGGAGACAAACAATGTTGCGAATGTGTTTTGCAAAAGGTCCATCTGTTCGATTGCCTCCTTCCAAGTATACAGTCGTCTGGTGAGTTTTATTCGCTGAGACAAGCAAATAGTCACAGTAGAATTCCAGCAACACATGGTCAACGGTCGATTGAAAACGCTTCGTGAAGCAGCGACTTCTTCATCTCGTCCAGCGCGGCGATCTTGCGCCGGTAGATGGATTCGAGGCGTTGGGCTTCCACGTGAAGTTGGTCAAGCTCTAGAGCAATCGCTTGTTGTGCTTCGAGGTTTGGAATCCACACGCGATACTCAAAGAGGTGATCGCGGTTCACCTTTGGCATGCCGGCACGCGCCGAACCTTCGATTGCGTAATCCGTGAACGGCTTGCTCAGCAAAAGATGGAAGAGGTAATCGCGGGTCACCACAGCCTCAACAGGGGTTAGCGGATACATATCCGCGCTACACACACCACTGAAACTCGGGCGCGCGACCTTCATCAGATATGGCCTGATCTTGCTGTAGAGAACCATGGACGGATCAAAGGGGAACTTGCCTGATATCAACCCCTCCATTCGGGCACTTTTGAGATCCAGGAGGGCACCAGTCTTGGACTGGATATTCCCAGCCCCAACATGCAATTGGTCTAAGTACGCTTCATCTTTTGGATCGACAAGATTTGACGTGATTGCGCAAATTTCCCCCAGTCGCTTCTCCACCCACCCCTCGCCGCGCTGGGTGAAGACAGCGTTGATGTGGCTTTCGAAGAGGGCGCGGGCGTTCTGGAGGTTCTTTTCGGCGTTGGCCCGGGCGGTGGCGATGCCCGCAAAGGCTTCGTCGAGGAAGGCAACGATCCGCTGCTGTTCGGCGAGCGGGGGGACGGGGATGCGGGTGTTGCGAATCTTCTCCTGTGAAATATTCGGCTGTGCGTTTCCAGTCGCTTGACTTACAAGCCCCTCTTTCTGGGATAGCATGAAGAAATAAACAAACTCCGGAACGAATTCCGCGTTTGGTAGTATTCCGCAGACAGCCTGGTTCGTTGCTGCCTCCATACGAAGAATGCCGACCTGCCCAGCGGTAGCTCCGTACATTGCGACCAGTACCGTATTGCATGGAAATACCTTTGCGGACGAGTTCTTTAGCCCCAACTCACTAATGAACTGAGTCGATTGCCGGATGTCACCTTGGGCAATCTCACCACTCATGAGCCACGGAATTGTCCCATTCTCGTAGTATTCCTTGTTCAATTTCGATGGCGTTCCGCCAGCCCCGGTTCGACAAACGTCCCCCAGCTTCTTCACCTCCCACCCCGGCTTCACAGCAGCCCCCGAATCGTGGCCAGGACCTCGGCGCTTTCCGCGTCCAGCGCAGCGATTTCGTCGAGGATATCCTGCGGGGTGCGGTGGGCGACAACTTCGCCGCCGTTGGGGTTTTTCACCGATAAGTCGAAGGTGCCCTGGTCGATGGTGGCGGCGTCAATGCTCCAGCTTTTGTCCGAGTCGGCTTTGGTCTTCTGCAGTTCCACGAACTCGGCGAGGTCGTCGTCGTTGAGGGGGTTGGTCTTGCCGAGGTTACGGCCGGGGTCGAGCTGGTAGTACCAGATCTTCCGCGTGGGCGCGCCTTTTTCGAAGAAGAGGACGACGGTTTTCACGCCGGCCCCCTGGAAGGTGCCGCCGGGGCAGTCGAGGATGGTGTGGAGGTTGCAGCTCTGGAGGAGTTCCTTGCGGAGGCTGACGGAGGCGTTGTCGGTGTTGGAGAGGAAGGTGTTTTTGATGACGACGCCCGCGCGGCCCCCGGCCTTCAGCATCTTGATGAAGTGCTGGAGGAAGAGGAAGGCGGTCTCGCTGGTGCGGATGGGAAAGTTCTGCTGGACTTCCTTGCGCTCTTTGCCGCCGAAGGGCGGATTGGCGAGGATGACGTCGAAGCGGTCTTTCTCCTGGATGTCGGCGCTGTTCTCCGTGAGGGTGTTCACGTGGAGGATGTTGGGCGCTTCGATGCCGTGGAGGATCATGTTCATGATGGCGATAACGTAGGCGAGCTTGTCCTTTTCCTTGCCGAAGAAGGTGTTGCTCTGGAGCTTCTTCAGATCGCTGGTGCTGAGCTTTTTCGAGGCGCGGAGGTATTCGAAGGCCTCGCAGAGGAAGCCGGCGGAGCCCACGGCGCCGTCGTAGATCCGTTCGCCGATTTTGGGCGCGACCACCTGGACGATGGCGCGGATGAGGGGGCGCGGGGTGTAGTAGGAGCCGCCGTCGCGCCCGGCGTTGCCCATGTTGCCGATTTTCTCCTCGTAGAGGTAGCTCAGCTCGTGCTTTTCGGCCTGGGACTGGAAGCGGAGCTCGTCCACCAGTTCGAGGATCTCGCGGAGGTTGTAGCCGCTGTTGATCTCGTTTTTCGTTTCGCTGAAGATCTCGCCGATCTTGTATTCGATGGTGTTGGGGCCGCTGGCGCGCTGCTTGAAGCCCTGGAGATAGGGAATGAGCCTCTGGTTCACAAAATCGCGAAGATCGTCGCCGATGAGGGCCTTGTTGTGGTCGGGCTTGCCTTCGCCGTCCTTCGGCACGGCCCAGTGCGCCCAGCGGTAGGGCTCGTCGAGGATGAAGGTGTACTTCTTCCCCTCCAGCGCCGCCTCCATGGCCTTTTCCTGCTCCAAGGTGTCCAGGTATTTCAGGAAGAGGATCCAGGAGGATTGCTCGGTGTATTTCAGCACGCCCCCGCCTTCGCGGCGGAGGATGTCGTCGATATTTCTAAAGGTCTGTTCGAACATGGCACTTCCGAAAGGGTGTGGCTATGGGTGAGGTTGGGCGCGCCCCTCGGCGCGCCCAAAGCATAGCACCCATCACCCGCTGCGCTCCAATGGGCCGGGGCCCGGGGTTGGCGCGCAGGGCCCTGTTCAGTTTGCCTCCCGGACCACGCGGAGGCCGTTGGACCAGCCGCCCGCTTCGGGCACGCCGTAGCTGCGCAGGGCGGAGCGGAGGAAGTAGTCTTCGTTGTAGAAGGAACCGCCGCGCTGGATGCGGAAGGATCCGGTCTCGGGGCCGGTGGGGTCGGTGACGGCGGCGGCGCTGTAGTTGGAGAGCCAGTCGGCGGTCCATTCCCACACGTTGCCGCTGGTGTCGTAGAGGCCCCAGGCGTTGGGCGGAAAGAGGCCGACGGGGTGGGTGGTTTCGCCGCTGTTTCCGAGGTACCAGGCCTGGTCGGCAATCAGGATCGGGTCATAGTCGTTGCCCCAGAAGTAGCGGGTGGCGCTGCCGGCCCGGCAGGCGTATTCCCATTCGGCTTCGGTGGGCAGGCGGTAGACATCGCCGGTGAGGGTGCTCAATTGGGTGCAGAAGTCCTGGGCCTCGTCCCACGAGATCTGCTCGACGGGATGGTTGGTCGTGTCGCCGTAGGCTTCGCCCTGAAAATAGGCGGGGTTCTCGCCCATGACGGCCAGCCATTGGGCTTGGGTAATTTCAAATTTGCCGATCCAGAAGGGCTGACTAAGCGTAACGAGATGCTGGGGCGTCTCGACGCTGAAACCTCCGGGTTCCAGGAAGAAGGCGCCCATATAGAAATTCCCTGCCGGCAGCAATACCATGGAGAGATCGAGGCCACCGGGCAACTCCACGAGTTCTTCAAGCAGTTCACCTTCGCCTTCGCCTTCACCTTCACCTTCACCTTCACCTTCACCTTCACCTTCACCTTCGCCTTCGCCTTCACCTTCACCTTCGCCTTCGCCTTCGCCTTCGCCTTCACCCTCTCCCTCGCCTTCGGCCGGCAAATCACCGAGGTAGATTTCGTCGGAAAGGACGGAGGACTCGCCTTTGTAATTCTTGAGCTTGAAGTATACGCGCTTTGCACCGTCGCCTTCGGAAAGGGTGAAAGCGGGCGCCTCCGAGTAGACCCACCAATCGGCATCGGCGAAGTCCGGGGACTCCGATGCGAGGAAGTGGGTGGGATTTTCGTGGGACACATTGTCGAGCGTCACTTCCCGCTCCAAGGTGCTTGCCGCACCGCCGTTGATCTGGAAGGAGTCCAGCTCCGGCGGGTTCTGCCCTCCGGTGATCAGGGGACAGCCCGCCAGGGGCAGGAGCAGTGCCGTCATGCACAAGAATCGCGCGTATATTCTGGATAAATCAGTCATTGGTTCCCTCTTGTTTGGTCGGGCGGCAACACGCCACCTTTTCCATCCATAGAGAAGTTCAGTGACGTATCACCAGAATGGGTTCACTGATTTTATGGCCCGTATGTGGCCACGGAAACTTGAATGGGCGGGTGTCCCGCTTTGCGGCACGCGACACGCCCATTCCCCCGGTTCCCCTTCTCTCTCCAGGGGACATTCTAGGGGAGCGCGCCCAAGTCGGGCAAGGTACACGCCCGGGAGCTGGTTCCGAGTCCTCGGACTGGAGTATTCTCATGGCATTGCAGCGGTGAAACGAATGTAGGAGCGGAACGGTATGAAGCAATGCGTGGCACTGTGGGCCCTGGTCGCCCTGACTTGTCTCTTTGCACGGGCGGAGGACCTCCCACCCCTCGATCTTTCCGGCTATACCTTCGACAAGGACGTGGCCTACGGCACGCAGTCGCCGAAGCAAGTGCTGGATATCCTCTACCCCGCCGATGCTTCGGCTGCGGCCCGACCGGCGATCATTCATATTCACGGCGGCGGCTGGTACACCGGCGGGAAGGATGGGGACAGCACCTTGCGGCTCATGCATGCTTTCGCGGAACAGGGTTATGTGGCGCTCTCCATCGCGTATCGATTGTCGGACGAGGCCTTGTTTCCCGCGGCGGTGGAGGATTGCCGCCTGGCGGTGCGCTGGCTGCGGGCGAATGCGGCGAAGTATCGCGTGGACCCGGCGCACATTGGCGCCCTGGGCGGTTCGGCGGGCGGACATCTTTCGGCCATGCTGGCGGTCTGCGGCCAGGAGACGCGCTTTGACGGCGCGGGCGGATTGCTGGAGTTTTCCAGCGCGGTTCAGGCGGCGGTGCCGATTTGTCCGCCGATGGACCTGACGAAGCCGTTGTCGTTCACCCTGGGCTTGGCCAATGATGAGGCGGTTACGCGCTTTCTGGGTGGCACCGCCGAGCAGAAGGCCGACGAGGCGAAGTGGGCCTCGCCCGTTACCTACGTGCGCGCCGGCGTCCCCCCCATGCTCGTGATCCACGGCGACGCGGATCGCCGGGTGGAGCTGGTGCAGTCCACGGAGTTCGCGGCGAAGATGAAGGAGGCCGGGGCGGCGTGCGAGTTAATCGTAGTGCCTGGCGGGAAGCACGGCATGGGCGATGCGCGCAAGCCGGAGATGCTGGAGCGAATGATCGCGTTTTTCGATGGGCATCTGAAGCCCGGGGGGTGAATGATGGAGACATCCACTCATGAGGCTTCACGTCTGCCCTCGCACACCACAGGACAGCCTCGCCGGTTGGCATACACTGTGCTCGGTACAATGCTGCCCGTTGGCGCGGCGTGAGCCTCTCGGCTCGGTGTCCTGGGGCGACGCTGTCCCTACGTTGTCGTGGGGCGAGGCAGTCCCTACTGTCCGAGCAGCTCCGTGCTGTGATCCACGTGGCGGTGGAGCGGCAGGCGGAACTGGAAGTCGGTGGGTACGAGGGTTGGATACTGGTTGTTGAAGCATCCGAGGCAGAAGTGTTCTTTGGGGGTACCGGTGGCGGCGACGAGGGCGTCTATGGGCAGGTAAGCCAGGGAATCCACGCCGAGGAACTCGCGTATCTCATCAACGGTCATGTTGTGGGCGATGAGGCGTCCGGCATTGGGCGTGTCGATGCCGTAGTGGCAGGAATTGATAATGGCGGGCGAGGAAATGCGGAAGTGGATTTCTTTCGCGCCGTGGTTGCGAAGCATCTTGATGATCTTCTTCGCGGTGGTGCCCCGCACGATGCTGTCGTCCACGAGGACGATACGTTTGCCCTCGATGGCGCTGCGGGCCGGATTCAGCTTGATGCGGACGCCGAAATCGCGGATACCCTGCTCGGGCTCGATGAAAGTGCGGCCCACGTAGTGATTGCGGATGATGCCCATGTCGAAGGGAATGCCCGATTCGTGGGAATAGCCGAGGGCGGCGGGGTTGGAAGAATCGGGCACGGCCATGACGACGTCGGCTTCCACAGGCGCCGCTTTGGCCAGCTCGCGGCCCATGTTCTTGCGCACTTCATCGACGCTGGCGCCAAAGATATCGCTGTCGGGCCGGGAAACGTAGATGTACTCGAAGATACACTGTTTCCTAACCGTGGGCTCAAAGGGAAACTGGCTGTGAACCCCGTGGCGGTTGATGGTAACCACTTCGCCCGGCTCGATCTCGCGGATGCGCTCGGCGTCGATAATGTCCAGTGCGCAGGTCTCGCTGGCGATGATGTAGGCGCCGTCGAGGCGGCCGAGCCAGAGGGGACGGAATCCGTGGGGATCCCGCGCGGCGACGATTTCGTCGCCGTTCATGACGAGCACGGAGTAGGCGCCGAGGACCTCCTTGAGGGCATCGATGACACAGTCGGTGAAGGTCTCGCCTTTGGATCGCGAGATCTGATGGATGATCACTTCGCTGTCCGTAGTGGACTGGAAGATGGCGCCCCCCTCTTCGAGGGTCTCGCGGAGGTAGCCGGCGTTCACCAGATTCCCGTTGTGCCCCACGGCCATGGAGCCCCTGGCATAGTCCACCACGAGGGGCTGGACGTTGCGGAGGTTGTTGCTCCCGAACGTGGAGTAGCGGACGTGGCCGATGCCCTGGTTGCCCTTCACCCGGGCCAGCTTGTGGGGCTTGAAGACGTCGGCCACGAGGCCGACGCCGCGGTGCGCGGTGAGGATACCGTCTTTCGCGCAGACGATGCCGGCGCCCTCCTGCCCGCGGTGCTGCAGCGAGTACAGGCCGAGGTAGATCAGGCGCGCCGCTTCGGCGTGGCCATAGACACCGAACACGCCGCACTCATCGCGGACCTGGTCGTCATCATCCCAGCCAAAGGGGCGGGGCTGATACTGCGGCGGGGGATTGTCGATGAGGGCAGCGAGCTGCGCGGAATCCATGGATTTAGAGGTCCTTCTTGCCGGTCAACAAGGTGTAGGCTTCGAAGTATTTCTCGCGGGTCTTCGCTACCACCTCGTCCGGAAGGGGCGGCTGCGGAGAGTTCTTGTCCCATCCCGTCGAAGACAGGTAGTCGCGCACAAACTGCTTGTCAAAACTGGGTTGGCTCACGCCAGCCTTGTAGGTGGCCGCGGGCCAGAAGCGGGAGGAGTCGGGCGTCAGCACTTCGTCCGCCAGAATCAACTCGCCGTCGAGCACGCCGAATTCAAACTTGGTGTCGCACAGGATGATCCCGCGCTCCGCGGCCACGTCCCGACCGCGCTCATAGACCCGGAGGGCGGCTTCGGAGGCCTTGGCATTCCAATCGGCACCGATGATTTCACCGGCCCGCTCGGGACTGATGTTAATGTCGTGACCATCGGATTCTTTGGTCGCGGGGGTGTAGAGGGGCTTTTCCAGCTTGCTCGACTCGACCAGCCCGGCGGGCAGGGCAATATCGCAGACCGTACCCTTTTTCTGATACTCGCTGAGGCCGCTGCCGGCCAGGTAACCGCGAATGACGAATTCGACCGGAAACATCGCGCACTTCTTCACTAACATCGAGCGCCCGGCAAACATTTCCGGATGCGCCTGAAACTCGGCCGGGAAATCCTTGAGGTCCGCCGAGATGAGGTGGTTCTTAACGATGCCATCCATCTGCTCAAACCAGAACAGGGAAATCTGGGTGAGGATCTTGCCCTTATCGGGAATACCCACGGGATTGACCCAGTCGAAGGCGGAAATACGGTCGGTGGCGACCAGCAGCAGGGAATCACCCAGGTCGTACAGGTCTCGCACTTTTCCCCGGGAGTCAGGCTCCCGGCCGGGCAGCGAGGTCTCGCAAACGGCGTGGCTCATTCATGGTCTCCGAAATCGTGTGATTAAAAGAAAGTACCCTGCAAATGGGGCTTGTTGACTTCGAGTAGGTCATCCAGCAGCGCGCGGCAGCCCGAAGCATTCGGGGTCAGGGGGTTGAGCAGAAGGGCCTGGAAGGCGGCCTCCCGATCACCGGTGACCGCCGCCTGGACCGTCATGGTTTCATAGGCCTTCACGTGCTGCATGAGGCCCCGGATGGAAGGAACCGGCGCGGCCTGGGGAATGGCTTTGGCGCCGTCCTTGCCGATGATGGCGCTCACTTCGACGGATACGTCATCGTCGAAGGTGGGAATGGCACCATTGTTGCGGCAGCACACGATCTGGCGGTTCTGACGATCGTTTTCGATGCCGTCGATGAGATAAAAGGCCGCCGTGGAGTAGTGGGCGCCACCGCGCTTGCCGAGTTCCTCGGGCTTCTCGTTCAAGCTCGGGTCGGCGTACTTCTTGAAGAGGGCCGCCTCGATTTCGAGCACATCCTCGCCGCGGGTTTTCGGCTTGGACTTGATCGTTTCCAGCACCGTGTCGGTGGAATAGAAATACTGGAGGTAGTAGTTGCAGAACATGTTCAAGCTGGACATGGCGCCGATCATGTTGTTCCGCGTGATTTCATGTTCCCACTCCGAGCGGGCGTTTTCGAAGAACTTCTCCAGCACGCCGGCCGTGATGTCTTCGCCTTTGCGCTTGAACTGGCGGACCCAGCTCAGGTGGTTGAGTCCCACGTAGTCCAGCTCGATGTCGGAGACTTCGCCACCGAAATACTTGATGGTTTCCATGATCATGCCGATGGGCACGTTGCACAGGCCGACGCTCTTGATCTTGCTGTGCTTGAGCACGGCCTCGGTCACGATACCGGCGGGGTTGGTGAAGTTGAGGAGGTAGCCTTCGGGCGCGAGTTCTTCCATGGCGTGGGCCACGTCGAGAATGCGCGGGATGGTCCGGATGGCGCAGGCGAAGCCGCCGACGCCGGTGGTTTCCTGGCCGATGATGTTGTGGCGCAGGCCCAGACGCTCATCCTCGATTCGGGCCTGCATCTGGCCGACGCGGATCTGGGTGATGACGTATTTGGCGCCCGCGACCGCGTCGCGCATGTTGGTCGTTTCATGGACCGAGAAGGGGTTGCCGTGCTTGGCGGCCATGCGGCGGGCGAAATCGGCGTTGATCTTGAGGCGATCCGCGTCCAGATCCATCATCCAGACTTCTTTCACGGGGATGGATTCGAGGCGGGAAAAGAGGCCGTCGAGGAGTTCGGGGGTGTATGAACTGCCGCCACCTATAATGGTAAACTTCATGGGGAGCACTTTCGAGAGGGTTTGATTACGCGGACGTCTAGGAAATCGGACCAGGAAATGTGCGTTGTCGTGGCAGCCAGCCTCGGTATCACCGACAACGCCGGGATCATAGCCGGAAGCCGGTGCGGAAGTCAATTTTTCGGGGGATTTCAGGGGACTTCCGAGGGGGATTCAATGCTCAAATTCGGGTAATCCGTGGGAATAAATCGCGGATAGCTGGACTTTTTCACCTTGCTCAGGTTATCGTTTATATACGCTGGCGGTGAAACGGTTTCCGTCCGGCGACATAGTGTCGGGCTATGGCCCCGCGTCCGCCCCACGGGCGGATGAAACGGACTGTAGACTTACGGACAAGGATATTATTGGACCTTGGTTCTTTCTCAGATAGTTGGCATTGCCCTGTTAGTCCCCTTTTTTGGATGGGCGATCTATCTCCTTAGAAGGCGCTTTCAGTATTACGAAGAAAACTCCCTGGCCCTGGAAGTCATCACGGCGGGGGCGCTCGCCATTTTTCTCTGGATCGAGGTTACGATTCTCCGTTATTTCCTGGACGGCCAGATGCTGCTCTACCTCGCGGCCATTCTGGGACTGAGTGTCTCCACTTTCGCCCTGTATGCGCACGTTCTGATCTCCCTGGCTTCCCGGATTGTAGTCGATATGGTTTCGCCACGAGGGGAAACGGCGGCCTACCAGCCTCGCTTTGGTCCCGTTGACGCCTTGGAACGGGAAGAAGATTATGAGGGCGCACTTCAGGAGTATCTGGTGCTCGCCCGCATTTATCCGCGCAATTTCGAGGTTCTCAGCCGTACCGGACGGGTTCAGGAAATCCTGGAGCAGCCCGAAGAGGCGGTCGTCTGGTATCTTCGCGCCCGCAAACGCGCCTCGCGCGCCGACGAAGCCCTCCTCGCGGTAAACCACCTCTGCGCGCTGTACGACGGGAAACTTGCCCGCCCGGAACTGGCGGACGAGCAATTGGCCCTCTTCATCCAGGATTATCCCGATTCCCCCGACCGGGAGATCGTAGTGGAGCGTCTGGAACGTCGGGCCCATCGGGAAGGATTCAAGCTTTCCTCCCTCCTGGAGGCCCTGGATGAGAATCCGCTGGCGCTGGTGGCCGTCGACGAGGCGATACCGGAAACGCGGCAGGCTATCGAGCTGGTAACCCTTGAAACGGCCGGCGCCGCGGAAGTGGCCCCGCCTGAAACACCCCGGGAGCGACCGCGCCGCCCCAGCGGCATAGGGTTGGAGCCGCTTGAGCAGCTCGCCGCCGTGGACCGCGCCACCGCCGACGACCGCTCGGGCGCCAACGGGCATGGCCCCGCCAAACCGGCTGAAACGGTGAAACGCGATTCCACGATTCAGAAGCTGGGAATCGAATCGCTGGAGTCGCTTGCCCCCGAGACGCCCCCCGTCGCTCCCCGACCGCGTGACAGCAAGATCCGGATATCGCTCGAATCTATGGATTCCTGACCGGCCCGGCGGCCGTACCTTTCGTTTCCTTCCCGCCTTCCCCCCCTTCAAGTTGCGTTCGTATGATGAGTTTCTCGCCACCGACGCGTCGTGCCAGATCGATGACGGCGATGAAGCTCTTGTAGTCGGAATTTTCATCGGCGCTGAGGGCGAGCCGGGCGTCGGGCTCCTTCGCGAGGAGGGCTTTCATTTCACTTTCCAGGGTTTCGAGGTTGATACCAGGCGTGTCGCGAAAGGTGATGGCGCCGGAATCCTGGATAAAGATCTCGTAGGGGGCCTCCTGCTGCTCGGCCGAGGTGGCGGCGCTTGGCAGGGTGATGTCGATACCCGCACTATTACGGAACACCGATGACACCATGAAGAAGATGAGGAGGAGGAACATAACGTCGATCAGGGATGCGAGATTGATGCTGGGGCGTCGGGGCCGATTGGCCCGGCCGAAAGCCTGGTTCATGGCGGAACTTCCATAGGGGCTTGGAGTTAGCGCGCAATGGCGCACAGGCGCCCCGCACGCGGTTATTGTAAGTCAGGCCGCGTGCGGGGGGCAAGTACCAAAGCTGCGCATTTCACTGGATGTTTGCTAAAATGTTACAAATAGGGTAAACTTCGGGCGAATTAGAGTTGGACTGGTTAACGGGAAGTCAGACCAAGTCAGGGGTAACAAGTGCATCACTTTCGTGTTTGTGTAACCGATGATTGCGACGATGAGAACGCGTTGCTCTGCACCGGCTTACGCTTGAACAACTACGAAGCATTGTCCGCGCGAACGGGGCAGGAAGCGTTGGAGATCTGCCGTACCCACCCGGTGGATGTGTTGCTGCTTGACGTGGGTCTGCCGGACATCGACGGCTACGAAGTTTGCCGCCAGTTAAAGTTGGATGAGCGCACGAAGGACATTCCCGTTGTGTTCATTACCGCCCACAGCGAGGCGGAAAATGTAGTTCACGGGTATGAGCTGGGTGCGGTTGATTACATCGCCAAGCCTTACAATCTGCCCATAATAATGATACGGATCGAGGCAATAATGAGAACTCAGCAATCTCGCGATGAACTTACTTCGGCAGGCGACCTCATCGACACCGCCTACACCGATCACCTGACCGGATTGCGAAACAGCCGCTTCCTCCTGGAGCGCCTTCAGGAAGAAGTCGAAAAAGCCCATCGCTACGACTATCCCGTTTCATGCGTTGTTCTCGACGTGGACGAGATGAAGCCTCTGGAAGGCGAAAACGGCACGGCCAGTCTGGACGACGTCCTGGTGGAGATCGCCATGGCCATGCGCAACGCCTCGCGCAACTATGACATCCTGGCGCGCTACGACGGCGCCATGTTTGCCGCTGTTCTCCCCCATGCGCTGCTGGACGAAGCGATTCGGTATGCGAAGAAGATCTACGACGAGATCAGCACCATCACCTTCAACGACCCCTGCTGCCCCACGCTGGCGCACCTGCGCTTCGGTGTGGTGTCCTGCCGCAATGGCAGCGCCATCGGCGCCGATCACATTCTGGGCGAAGCCATGCAGGGGCTATTCAAGGCTAAAAGCTGCGAGGGCAAGCGGCTGTTTGCCAAAGACTTGACGGACAAATCCGAGTCGAGCTTCTAGGCGCGACACAAAGGCGTCGGCAAATTACTTCAAGTGCCTGAAGGCTTTCTGGCCGATATCCGTGCGATATTGCATGCCCTCAAAGACAATCTGCTTCACGCCCGCGTAGGCATGATCCAGGGCCGCCTGCAACGTTTCACCCAGCGCGCTCACGGCAAGCACACGCCCCCCCTGGGTCACGAGTTGACCATCAACATCCCGGGTGCCCGCGTGGAATACCGTGACGCCCTCAATCCCGTCCGCCGCCTCAATTCCAGCGATCGGCATCCCCTTCGCGTAGTCGCCCGGGTAGCCGCCGCTGGCCAGCACCACCGCCGCGCAAGGATGTGGGGTGTAGGCCAGGTCAATCTCATGAAGCTTCCCAAGACAGCAGGCCTCGGCCACATCGACCAGATCCGTCGTGAGGCGGGGCAGCACGACCTGGGTTTCCGGGTCGCCGAATCGGCAGTTGAACTCCACCACCTTCGGTCCATCCTTCGTGATCATCAGGCCGGCGTAGAGGACGCCTATGTAGGGTGATCCGTCCGAGGCCATGCCGTCCACGCAGGGCTGGAGCACGCTGCGCTGGATTTCCTCCATCATCGCGGGCGTCACCACGGGTGCGGGCGAGTACGCGCCCATACCGCCCGTGTTCGGTCCCTGGTCGCCGTCATAGGCGGCCTTGTGGTCCTGGCTTGACGCCATGGGGATTACGGTCTTCCCGTCGCAGAAGGCGAGGATAGAGGCTTCTTCGCCCTCCAGAAAGGCTTCGATGATGATCTGATTGCCCGCCGCACCGAAAACATGGCCCACCATCGCCTCGTCGATGGCGCGCAGGGCTTCCTCCCGCGCAAAGGCCACGGTCACCCCCTTGCCCGCGGCGAGCCCGTCGGCTTTTACGACCAGCGGCACGCCGATTTCATCCACATAAGCCCGGGCCGCGGCGGCATCGGTGAAGGCGCGATAGGCGGCCGTGGGAATGTTGTGGCGTTCCATGAATTCTTTGGCGAAGGTCTTGCTCGCTTCCAGGCGTGCGGCGGCCTGACAGGGGCCAAAGACCAGGGCTCCCGAATCGGCCAGTCCGTCCACCACACCAGCGGCGAGGGGCGCTTCGGGACCGACGAGGACCATGGCAATGGACTTTTCGGCGATGAGGGCCTTCAGGGCAGGGATATCCTCCTGCCCCACGTTCACACAAGACCCTTTGGGCAGGGCCGCCATGCCGGGGTTTCCCGGTGCGCAATAAACGTGTTCGACCCGGTTGCTCTGGGCGGCCTTCCAGGCCATGGCGTGTTCGCGACCGCCGCTGCCGAGAATAAGAATGTTCATGGGTACTTCCTCTTCAAAAAGACATGGCCGCACCTGCGCGGCCAGGAAATCAGAAACTGGATTATGGAGCTACGCTTCCGGCGGAACATTGCTGGCCAGATAGGCCGCGATTTCCTTGTCGTATTCCGCAGTAAGGGCGAAGGCCTCCTGGGCGAGACGGTAGCGGCTGGTGAAGGGCACCTCACCCTCCATGGCCCGGAGTTCGTGCATGACGGACGCGTAACGCTCGGGGTTCACAACGCAGGTCACGAAGCGAAAATTCTTCGCGGCCGAACGGATCATGGCGATGCCGCCGATATCCGTCTGATCGAGAACGTCCTCCGTGGTGGCGCCGGGCTGGGCGATGATGTCCGCCATGGGCCGGATATTCACCACCAGCATATCGACCCAGTGCATGTCGTAGGCCTGCATCTGCTCGCAGTGCAGCTTGTTGTCCCGCAGGCCGAGCAGGCCCGCGTGAACCTTGGAATGGAGCGATTTCACGCGCCCCCCCATCATTTCGGGAACGCCCGTGTACTCCTCGATGCTGGCCGCCTCGATTCCCGCTTCGCGCAGCACCGTCAGCGTGCCCGAAGTGCTGATCAGCTCGACGCCCATGCCGCGCAGGAGTTCCGCGAGCTCGATTATGCCCGTCTTGTCGAAGCAGCTTAAGATGGCCCGTCGTACCTTGGGCATGCCATTTCCTCCAGGAGCGCGGACACCGCGTCACCCGTGTTTTGGAATACAATAAAAAAGGGAAGCAAATGATACGGCAATTACGCCATAATGTCGAATTATTTCGGGACTTTCCGAAAGGCGGGAACCAGCGATGCGCCGCGTTTCCCGGTTTCTCCATCGGTCAATCGGAAAGATCCTTACTGGAGAACGCGGAATGAAACGTCGAACCAAGATTACGATTGCCGTTCTTGTACTGTTTACCCTCCTCATCCTTCCTCTGGGAGCCTGGATTGCCGTGGGCATAGCGTCAACATCCGGCGTCGCGACGCCCGCCTATACCGTCCTGTCCGAGCACGACGGCTACGAGATCCGGGAATATGCGCCGCAACTTGTCGCGGAGGTGATCGTGGAGGGTGATTTCGAGGCGTCGCTCAACCGGGGATTCCGGAAACTCGCCGGATTCATCTTCGGCGACAACACGGCCCCGTCGGGCACGGGCGACGCCCAGCCCATCGCCATGACGGCGCCCGTCCTCGAAGAAAGCGCCACCTCTTCTCCGATCGCCATGACGGCCCCCGTTCTGGAGGAGGTCGAAGGCGATGACCGACGCAAAGTCACGTTCGTCATGCCGGCGGAATACACCCTGGCCACCATTCCCAAACCCAAAGATCCCGATGTGCGCCTGGTGGAAGTACCGGCACGCCGTTATGCGGCCAGCCGCTTCTCCGGATGGGTGGACGGTGAAAAGGCCGCGCGGATGAAAGCCCGGCTACTGGAGAATCTTTCGCGCGACAAGCAGGCCTCCGAGGGAGTACCGGCGCTTGCCCAGTACGATCCGCCCTGGACGCCGCCCTTCATGCGCCGAAACGAAATTCTCGTGCCCCTTTCGGCGGCGGGGAAGTCGCCGCAGTAGAATGCGCTTTGGATCTGTGGCGTCCCAACAGGATTGGCATCGTTTCGATACCATGGTGATCGATTACGATGAATCGAGACGTCAAGAAAACTGAACCAAGAGACTTTTCCGGGCCTGGACGTGGTTATAAGTCATTTGCTTTAAATGACTTGAGAAGCAAGATACACACTTGGCACGGGCTATGCTCTAAGCATTCCAGTTGCGTTCGAGACGTCCAGACAACAGCGGGACGGCGGACGCCTGAGGAAAGAAATCAATCCCGATGCAGGGAATGGAGGAATCGAACATGGCTACAATCAAAATCAATGACCTGAATGAAGACCGCGTGGTAACCGAGGAAGAATTGAAGCACGTCAAGGGCGGCGCGCTGCTCCTGCCCGCCGTACAGAAGGTCCAGAAGGTGAACGTGCTGGACAGCGCCCACAAGATTCTCGGCGATGGCTCCGTGCGCACGCTGGGCGACGGCTCCGTCTGAGTCACGGGCTCTGACCCGCGTTGTTGAATGGAACTTCAACCGGTTCGGGCGCGTTCCACGCGCAAGCCGAGAAGGGAGACGAAGATGTCCCATATAGAGTTTAATGATTTGGATTCCGATGTGATGCTTTCCGGAGAGGAATTGAACCATATTCGTGGTGGCCTGTTGCTGCCGGCGGTTCAGAAGGTTCGCGAGGCGGCTGCCCGCACTACGTGCAGCAACAACCTTAAGCAACTTGGCCTGGCTACGCACAACTTCTCGGACTCCTGAGGGAGCAATTCCCCAGTTCATATAGATTGCCGACGAGCCCCGATCCCCGGATTGGGGCTCTGTCGCATTTGCGGAAACGGACCGGAACGCTACATTTTGCCCATAGGTCGTGCTATCATGCCCCGGTATGAAGAGGAGCATGCCGTTGACCTCAGGCCGATCAGAACTGGGTGGAGATTTTGACGCCCTCTACCGCCGCAACATGCAGTTGGTTCGTCAGGTGGATCATCTGTCCACCCTTCGTGAGATATCACTGGCGATCACCGAAACGCTCGAACTCCACGAGGCCCTCCCCATCATTGCGCACGTAGTCCAGGGCGCCCTGGACGTCAGTCGTCTTACGCTGTATGAGCTCACCAAGGATGGTCGCCATCTTCAGCCGCTGGTGGCCAAGTACGGCCGGGACCTCATCAACCGCGAACGTCTTGCGGAAGATACCCTTTCGGTGAAAGGGACCCGGCTGGGCAAGGTGCTGGCCAGTCGCATGGTAACGCTGGAGTGGGATGGCAATCACGCCACCGCCCTGATCCCGCTGGTGGCCAAGAACGAAGCGATGGGGCTGCTGATGCTGGAGGATCCCGAGGATGGGGAGCCCTTCCACGAAGACGACCAGGCGCTGTTGCGCCAGTTGGGCTCGCAGATCGCCATTGCCATTCACAATGCGAAACTCTACGCCCTGGCGGTCACCGACGGGCTGACGGGGCTGTTTGTCCGGCGCTATTTCGACCTGCGCCTGGAGGAGGAATTCGCCGCGGCGGCCCGCTATAACCGCACCTTTTCCATCATGCTTTTTGATATCGACCACTTCAAGAAGTTTAACGATACCCACGGCCACCAGACCGGCGACATGGTTCTGCAGCAGTTCGCCCGGCTGCTGGAGGCCAACACGCGCGAATCCGACATCTGCTGCCGCTACGGCGGCGAGGAGATGGTGATCGTATTGCCGGAGACGCCCCTGAATGAAGCGGCGCTTCTGGCGAATAAACTCTGCGCCACCGTCCGCCAGCATGTGTTTCTGGGAACGGGAGAACAGGCATTGTCGGTGACCTCCAGCATCGGGGTCGCCCAGCATCATCGGGCCATTAAGTCGCCCGCGGCCCTCGTGGAGGCTGCCGATCGGGCCCTCTACCGCGCCAAAGAGTTGGGGCGAAACCGGGTCGAACTGGACGGAGTATGAACGTGAAGTGGCGTTTGTGGCAGCACAATTCCTCCCGGTCAGCCGCCATGGCGGTTCTAATGATCGCAATCGTGATGGCGGGCTGCTCGCCTCCCCCTCCGCCACCGCCGCCGCCCGCCGCCGTTGAAGCGCCCGCACGGCCCGTTTTCACCCAGAGCCAGTTCGACGCCATCCGCTACGACATGACCTACGGTCAGGTTTCGGAGATCCTGGGCGCCGAGTCCACGCGCCAGGAATCCACCTACGACGAAGGAAAATCGGAATACGTCCAGCCCTCCCTCACCGCCTGGCACTACTGGGAAAACGAGGACGGTTCCTTCATCAAAGCGGGCTTCGTGGACAAACGATTGATCGAGAAGGTCGCCGAGAACTTGCCGCAGTAGCAACGGGCCGCTAGCAGCCCGTTGCAAAACTCGAACGCGGGCTGCGAACGGTCTTCTTACCCGAATTCTGCGATGCGAAACCTTGAAAGTACTCGTATTTCCGGCGGCTTCACGCCTTGACTTCGGGCAAGAATCCTCGTTCTCGCCTTCGCGCGACTCTTGCAACGGGCCGCTAGCGCAGCGCGGGGTGGTTGCGCGTATAGGCCACCAACTGGCTCGCGCAATTCTCCATCAACTCCGTCAAATCCGCGTCGGTACATCTGCCGGACGGATCGATCTTGTTGTGGGCCTCCGCCACGGAAACCGGATAGGGCAGGACGATGGCGCCGATATGGGAGCAGACGCTTCGCAGGTGCTCCAGCGCCTTGATCGCGCCCAGACGCCCCGTGGCAATGCCCAGCAGAGAGACGGGCTTCCCGGCCATGACGGAGGGATAGCCCATGTTGTCGATGAGCACCTTGAGCACGCTGCTGTAGCTCCCGTGATACTCGGGCGTGGAGAGGAGGATGCCGTCGGCCGGTGCGACACGCGCCACAAGTAGTTTCTCCAGTTCGCGGGCCGCCGGCTCGCCGGGAAAGGCCAGCTCGAACTCGCCCGGGTCGATGCAGTCCACCGTCACCCCCGGATGGCGCTCGAGCAACGCGATGAGCAGGTCAAGGAACTGGCGGGTATAGCCGTCTTTGCGGACGCTCCCGGAGACGGCGACGAGGTGGATGGGACGTGGGGTGGGATCGCTCATGAAAATCCTTCGCTACGGTGCCCCCGGTTTGAACTGCGCCGCTGCATTCTGCCAGCATGAGCCCTTCCGAATCCAATCCCACCCCTGCGGAGATCGCGGTCATGATGCTTGTCACCTTCTTCATTGCGCTGGGCACGGCCCTGGCCGCGCCCGAATCCGCGACCCCCGAGCCACTCACCGTGATGTCCTATAATGTGCGCTTCGGCACGGCAAATGACGGGCCGGACGCCTGGGAACTTCGCAAGGACTTCCTCGTCGCAACGATCGCTAAGCACGCCCCCGCGATTCTGGGAACGCAGGAATGCCTGGATTTCCAGGCGGAGTACCTGGCGACCCACCTCCCCGGCTACGCCTGGATTGGGCTGGGCCGCGAAGAAGACGGCGGCGGCGAGATGACCGCGGTACTTTATCAGAAGGCCCTCCTGCTGCCCCTGGAAAGCGGACATTTCTGGCTCTCGGACTCGCCGGGAACACCGGGAACCAAATCCTGGGACTCCAGTCTTCCCCGAATCGCGACGTGGGTAAAATTTCACCATCGGCCTACGGGGCGGCAATTCTACTACTACAACACCCATCTCGATCACCGCGGCGCCCAGGCCCGCCTTGAGAGCGCGCGGCTGATAACGGCCCGTATCGCTTCACTCCACCCCGGCGAAGTGGTGATCCTGACGGGGGATTTCAATGCGGCGGGCGGAAGCAGCGCCCCCTGGAAGGCCCTCATCGACGGAGGTCTCGTAGATCTCTGGGAGAGTGCAAGGGAACGCAAGGGCGAGGCCAACACGTGGAATGGCTTTAAGGATCCGGAGGCGGCCGATTTTCGGCGCATCGACTGGATATTCGCCACGCCTGGGGTAACCGCGGTCACCTGCGAGATTGACGCGGTCCAGGAGGGGGGCCATTTCCCGTCCGATCACATGCCGGTCATCGCCCGAATTCTGCTTCCGCCGAAGGCTTAACGCGGGGTCGTTCAGGCCCCGTTTTGCGGGATATACGGGTAGGATGGGGCCATGTTTTTGCAGATTTTTTCCACCGTTTCTTCACAACGCTTCGCGGAAGCGCCATTTTTTAGGCACACTGCAAGTCATTTTAATTCAATAGCTTGTGAAGATATAACGAAAGGTAAACTTTTTTTGTTTCCCCTAAATTTTCAAAAAAATGGGTTTTTTAATTTTTTTTCTTGACTTATTGAAACTTTAGTGGTATAAGCCTCGCAAGTATGCATCAAGAAGGGTGCAGTACAACGTAACGAAAGCGAGGTGATAGCAGTTATGAAACAGTGCACATTGTGCAATGAGCACATTGAAGATGTCGATTTCGAATTTGGTGAGGCCGTAGACCTTGAAGGTGAGTATTGGCATGCCGAGTGTTACTACGAATATTTCGGCGAAGTACTCGAGACGGTATAAGTCGACACATCAGTCCGCCCTTTGAACCTCGGATGGGAACGCCCCCGTCCGAGGTTTTGCCTTTAGACGCTCCGGACTTTTCGGACGCTTCGCATGCTGCATTGCGGGTTGGCGCGTGATACAATGGCGGTGTTTTTCCCGCGAGCACTCCCGGGTATACGGAGTTAGAGTAGAGGCAGGGCCCGTCGCGCGCAGGAACTCGATGCGCAGGGCTTTATGATTGCATGGGATCACCACTAACGTGCAGATAAAACGAGCTAAGAAATCCACCGAGGTTATCCTCCCCTTCGAACAACCCCTTTTCGATATTGAGGAGCAGATCGCCAAGGCCGAGACCGAGGAAGCCCGAGAGGCGCTGAAGGTCCAGCGCGAGTCGCAGCGCAACGCGATATTTGCCAACATTTCCCCCTGGGAACGGGTGCAGCTTGCCCGGCATCCCCAGCGACCCCGGATGCGCTCTTTTGTGGAGCGTGTCTTTGAAGATTTCGTGGAGCTTCACGGAGACAAGGCTCTGGGCGATGACCCGGCGATGGTCTGTGGTATCGCCCGCTTTCAGGGACGGACTGTTTTCGTGGCCGGCCAGCAGAAGGGCGTGGATACCGACGAGAAGGTCAAGTGCAATTTCGGCATGGCCCACCCCGAAGGCTACCGCAAGGCGCTGCGCATTTACCGCATGGCCGAGCGTTTGGGATACCCGGTGGTCACCTTTGTGGACACGCCTGCGGCCCATCCCGGCATCGACGCCGAGCAGCACGGTCAGGGCTTTGCCATCGCCTTCAATCTGCTGGAAGCCTTCCGGATCAACACACCGATCCTTTCGATAATCCTGAGCGAAGGCGGCAGCGGCGGCGCCCTTGCCATTGCGGTGGGCGACCGGATTGCCATGTTTGAAAATGCGGTATATGTCATCTGTCCGCCGGAGCGCTGCGCGGAAATCCTCTGGCGCGATGTGGAGAAGAAGGAGCTTGCGGCCTCGGCCCTGCGCGTCTCCGCTTCGGACCTGAAATCCCTCGGCGTTGTCGACAGTATTCTCAAGGAACCTAATGGCGGGGCCCATCGCGATCTGGATGGCGCGGCCGCTTCGGTCACCGGGGAAATCGAAGCGTTTCTGCGGGACGTGGATCAGGGCGCATGGACCCTGGACCGGCGTCAGGCGCGATTCCAGCAACTGGGCCAGTGGCTGGAGCATGTGGAACCCGTCAAGCCGGCGGTTGCCCCGGCCACCGAGGCGGTGCAGCTCCTCCCCGAGGTGCCCGCCGAAGCCGTGAGTGCGGGAGAGTAGCGTGGAGGCTGGCCCCGTGGAAGCCCGTGCCGATGGCGTGTTGCTTCGCGTTAAGGTCCAACCCAAATCGTCGCGAAACGCCATCCTGGGCGAACAGGGTGGCCGGCTCCGGATTGCGCTGACGGCTCCCCCGGTTGAGGGCGCGGCCAACGACAGCCTCGTCCGATTTCTGGCCGACATTCTCCACGTGCGTCGGCAGCAGATCCTGATCAAGGGCGGTGAACATGGGCGGGACAAGTCTCTACTCGTGCAGGACATCACCGTTGCGCATGCAAATAAAGCCCTTGGGCGCGGTGTGCCTTGAGGACATCTCCATGAATCTCAACCGGCGTGCCCACCCATTTCATGACCTTGGCAAGGTACCGATAACCAACGCTTTGATGGAGTATGAGAAGGTATGATCCAACTGGGTGAAAAAGTCAGGGAAGCCGCCGCCTACGTTCGTTCCGTCGCGCCAAACCAGCCCCGGGTGGGCATCGTGCTCGGCACGGGCCTGGGCAGCCTGGCCGATCAGGTCGAGCAGGCCCACCGGATACCCTATGAGTCCATCCCCCACTTTCCCACCTCCACGGTGGACACCCATGCGGGCGAACTGGTGATGGGGATGCTGGCGGGTGTGCCGGTGGTGGCCTTGTCGGGACGATTCCACTTCTACGAGGGCTACACCCTGCAGGAAGTCACCTTCCCCATTCGCGTGGCCCGGGAACTGGGAATCCACACCCTGATCGTGTCCAACGCCGCGGGTGGCCTGAATCCCCAGTTTCGGACGGGCGACCTCATGCTCATCGCGGATCACATCAACTTTCTGGGCGACAACCCCCTCATCGGACCGAATGACGATACGCTGGGGCCGCGTTTCCCGGACATGTGCGAGCCGTATTCAAACGCTCTGCTCGAACTGGCGGAAACCAAAGCGCTCGAATTGGGCATTAAGACCCAGCGGGGCGTTTATCTGGCCTGTAGTGGCCCCTGCCTGGAAACGCGGGCGGAGTACCGCTTCATGCGGCTTATCGGCGCGGACGCCGTGGGCATGAGCACGGTTCCAGAGGTCATTGTAGCGGTCCATGCCGGTCTTCGGGTGCTGGGCTTTTCGGCCATCACGGATGAGTGTTTTCCCGACGCGCTGGAGCCGGTGAATATTGAGAAAATAATCGCCACAGCGAATGCCGTGGAGCCGAAAATCACCCGGCTGGTTACGGCGATTCTCGGCGAAATTGACGCGCAAAAATAAACTGAATTCTAGTAAATCCTCGGGGCATATGATACTATGTTGTCAATCAATTACCGGGACATGGCGGTTCAGGGTCACTGGGGATGCATAGTGCGAATCGATTGCGAACGGAGTTAGAGCATGTCCGAAAAGATCATCAGGTACATTTTCGTACTCGCCTGCCTGATTATGGGGCTGATTTGGGCGACCTATGCCCGCGAGGCCTATGAAGTCGCCAACGCGGGCAAGATGCTGGGCAGCGCCCTGCCGTGGTTCATCTTCGGCGGTCTGGCGGGCGGCGGCGTCGGATTTCTTGTGCTGTTGTTGCTCCGCCTTATCACCCAGGACATGTACGAGAAGCTTGCGCCCGCGATGGTGGCCATTATCATCGCCATGGTCTTCGGCTATGCCTGTGCGAACTGGCTGCTCTTCTGGGTTCCCCAGGCCAATCCGACCTTCAGTATTTTCATCACGGTTACCTTCGTGTTAATTTTTGGCTACGTGGGTATTTACCTGGGGTTGACCCGGGCCTCCAGCCTCCAGTCCCTCCTTTCCGCCGTGGAGCGCACAAAAGCGAATGCAATATCGCTTAAATTGGTGGACACGAGCGTCATCATCGATGGTCGCATTGCGGATATCTGTGAGAGCGGCTTCATCGAGGGCACGCTGATGGTGCCGCGCTTTGTGCTGCTGGAACTGCAACACATCGCGGACTCCTCCGACGTACTCCGGCGCGCCAAGGGCCGTCGTGGTCTGGACATTCTGAAGGAACTTCAGCGGGACGGCTCAAAGGTTGAAGTCAAAATCACCGACGACGATCCGCAGGATGTCCGGGACGTGGACAGCAAGCTGGTCCGGCTGGCGCACAAATACTCCGCGAAGATCCTCACCAATGACTTCAATCTGAACAAGGTGGCCCAGATCGAAGGGGTCACCGTGCTCAACATCAATGATCTCGCGAATGCGCTGAAGCCGGCGGTCCTTCCCGATGAGCAGATGGAAGTCAAGATCATCAAGGAAGGCAAAGAGCCCAGCCAGGGCGTGGGCTATCTCGACGACGGCACGATGGTCGTGGTGGATGGCGGGCGCGGTCACATGGGCAAGATGGTCCAGGTCGTGGTCACCAGCGTACTCCAGACGGCGGCGGGTCGCATGATCTTCACGCGGTATAACGACCTCGCACCGTGAAGGTCCAGGTCGTCATTCCTGCGGGCGGTCTGGGCCAGCGCCTGGGGAAATCCATGCCCAAGGCCCTGGTTCCAGTTTCGGGGGTACCGTTGCTGATCCGCACGCTCCAGCGTTTTGACGCCCTCGGCCTGGCGCGGAACGCAATTGTAGCCATACCCGCCTCGCACCGGGAGGCTTTTCTCTCCGTGCTGGAAGAAGACTATCCTGAAATCCGACTGGTAGATGGCGGCGAGGCGCGTCAGGACTCGGTGCGCCTCGGTATCGCCGCGCTGGACCCCGATACCGAGATCTGCGTCATTCATGACGCCGCACGGCTCTTTATCACCCCCGAGGCTATTCACGCGGCGATTGACGCGGCCCTGGCGATGGGCGCCGCGACGGTGGCGATTCCTTCCATCGACACCATCCTGATCGAAGATGGCGAGGGCTACCTGAAAGAGACCCCCGATCGCCGACAGCTCTGGGCCTGCCAGACGCCGCAGGTATTCCGAACCGAAATCATCCGCTCGGCCCATGAAAGGGCCGTGACCGAGAACATGGAAGTTACGGACGATGCGACGCTTGTGAGGCGTTGCGGCCACGCCGTCAAACTGATTCACGGCTCGCCGCTGAATTTTAAACTGACCACCCCCACGGACCTCCAGATTGCCGAGGCTCTCATTGAAAAGGGCATGGAATGCGCATAGGCCAGGGCTACGACCTGCATCGACTTGAAGAAGGCTATCCCCTGATCCTGGGTGGCGTTACCGTCCCCCACCACAAGGGACTCGTGGGGCACTCGGATGCGGACGTGCTTACCCACGCCATCATCGATGCGCTGCTCGGCGCGGCGGCCCTGGGGAATATTGGGCAGCATTTCCCCGATACGGACCCGAAATACAAAGGGGCGGACAGCCTGGTGCTGCTGGAGGAGTCGGCTGCTCTCTTATACCAGGCGGGCTGGATCGTGGTGAATATTGACAGCACGATCATTGCCCAGCAGCCGAAGCTCAACCCCCATCTTGACGCAATACGCGCGCGCCTTGCGGAGACGCTGGATCTGAGGTTGGACCAGATTTCCGTTAAGGCCAAGACCAATGAACACGTAGGCCCAGAAGGGCGCGAGGAAGCCATCAGCGTGCATGCCGCGGTGCTGATCGAAAGTAAAATCAATTTCTGAATTTCATAAGCTGTCCGCCCCCACGGCAGCCCTTGGAGCTTTCTATGGACGTCATCGTGGAACGCAAGGTCGGTAATCGCGAACTACTCCTCGGGCTGGATTACGCGTATCGCGAGGCCATGAAGGTATTCGAGGCGGAGAAGCTTCTCGCAGCCGCCGAGAAGGTCGCCGGACGTCTCGAAATTCACCCCCACGATGGGCCTGTTGAAGGCTATTACGGCGAAAGCCCTGAGCTCACCCGCTACTTTCAACTTGTCCGGGCACTGCAGGACGTTCCCGATACGGAGCGACACCGCGTCAAGGATTTGGTCGAGTTTCAGCGCCTGCGCGAGGTGACTCAATCACCGCTCTTCGGCATCCCCGGCGACCCATCCTATTTGCTGCCCCCTTCCCGCGACGCCTTGTACTTTGCCCTTCGGTCGCTGCCGCCAAATGCCTGGGCCCTCAGCGCGTTGACCGAGGCCGCTGCAAGAGAAGCCGAGGCCCGAGACGATTGCTCGCTTGTAGGCCTCGCCTGTCGCGGCCGCGACGCGGTTTGCATCGCCGCCCTTCGCGAATCCGTTGTGCTGTACGCCGAGCCCATGTGCATGATGGCTCGAAGCGTACGCTACAGGTACCAATGGGAGGTGGAACCTTCACTCGCTGCAGCCGCCAATCGCTTTATTGCTACGGTGAACGCGCTCCTGTCTGTTTCGATACCCGAAGCCCACAAGTCGAATGTGGAATACTACTATCACACCTCCCAGAACAACATGATTTCCGGGCGTTGCGTTCGCATCGGTCTTGATGACCGAAATAGGCCCGTGCGCCACTACCACTGGGCTGTCAATGGAGACGTTGGCGCTTACCTCGTGCAGGATTTCTGGAGCGACTCTCTCTGGACGACGGAAATGTACCGGCAGGAGAAACGGATCCAGCAGACTGTTAAATAGTCCGTAACGCCCCACGCGTCTGAATAATGCGCACGCTGAGCCTGCCAGTGTATATACACAGAAATTGGAGCGCCACGCCCCGGGAGATTCCGCTAAAATGACAAAGCTCTTGACATTTCTGGGCAACCTCTTATTCTGCCTCGCAGTCCCTCCACTTTGCTCCGCCGCGGAGCCTTCGTCGCTCCACGTAGTTGAAGGCCCCATCGTGGTCCATGCGAATGTGGACCAGCAATGGGGCGGCCATACCTTCTCCTATCTGATTGAGGGAAAATCGGCCCTATTCTGGTCGGCAACGACCTATAACCCGGACGGCAAGACCTGGGGCAGCGTCATCGGCCAGCACCCGAAGTCCGGCGCAATGCTCTCCCCCGCCGCTACGCTGATTCCCTTCACGGAGCCGAATGTTAAGAGCATGACCCAGCCCCTCATGCTTCGCTCGGACGACGGCTACATCCACATCTTTGTCGGAATGAGTCACGACATCGGGGTAGAGAATTTTCATCCCGGCGAGATCCGCTATTACCGCAGCGCGACCCCGGAGGATATCACCACGCTCGTGGATCGTTCGGAACTCATTCCCCGCGACACGCCCTACAAGGACTTTCACCTGCGGATGAATGCGGGCGTGTCCCGTGACGGAAAGCGCGCGGCCATCACCATCCTGGCGATCAGCCCCGACGGCAGCGTGCCCTTCAATACGCCGGTAATCTTCTTCGCGGACAAGCAGGGGCCGGACTTCGTCTTCAGGAAACCTGTGAAATACGCTGAGGCGATGGGCTTCTTCTATCCCCAGATTGCCCTCACAGACAACGGCACGGTGCTCGTGGGGCAACTGTGGGACAATCCCGACCGCAGCCTCACGCGCCTGATCCAGTTGGATGAGGATGGCAAGGTGACCCATACCGAGGACCTGCCCGCGACGAGCGACGGGAACTACTGGTGCCTGGACCTGCGGCCTGTCGCCGCAGAAAACTGGGATGAACTGACGCTGTATTACAACAAGTACCCGAAGGACAAGGCGGACTGCCGGCATGAGTTCTGGACGTATGCCCCAGCCACCCATGCGTTGACCCAGCGGCATTCGATTCCCGTGCCTGAGGGCCGCATCAACTACGGCAAGTGGATTCCCCTGGCGCCGGGGCGCTCGGCTTTTCTGCACAATCCTTCGATGGGCACCTACGACCTCATCGAGGGCGACCTGCTGAATGGCGGAGCCCACACGGTGACGCCGTTACCCGCCACAAGTCCGACGCTTCGGGGATACGCCGGCACGGCCCACACCTTTGTGCCCAATCCGCTTCAGGGAAGTATCGACACACCGGGGTCCGTGTGGTTTGCCTCGGACTACATCCCCCAGCGCAATGACCCGGCCGAACGCATTCGCGCGACGATACTGCTGTACCGCCTCGCATTCGGCGGTTGAGATCAGAGCGCCGGTTTCGCCGCCGGCTCCTCAGAGACCGTAAGGCCAAGTCCGGAGACGCCGGCGTAGAACACCGCCAGCTTCGCTGGTACGGTGCCTTTGTTCCTGCCGTTGTGCAGGGTGTTCACCACCTCGGCCAGGGCATCGCCCTTCTTGAAGTACTTCGATGTTCCGTCCTTCAGTTCGACGACAATTTCGCCTTCGAGAATGATGGCCACCGATGGGGCGGTGTGGAGATGCCAGCCGGTCTCCCCGCCTGCGGCGATTTCCACGATCATCGCGCTCACTTCGGGGGTGCCCGAGGGATAGGCGATGGCGGCGCCGTTCCACGTGCTCGTGGTCTTCAGCAGGGGCGTGGCGGTCACGTCTTTGTTTGAATAGAGCGCGAGGGTGTCAAAAGACTTGAAGGCCACCGCACATACGATAAATCCGAGCAGAAATTTCTTCATGGTTCTCCACCTTGTAGGAAGCGGTGTTTAGCTTAATCCGGTTGCAGCGCACTTTGTACTTTGAACATCAGCAGCCGCAAGTCATAATGAGATAGACGTTGGGTGAGCAAAAATTTCCAGCTCCGGAGGAGCGGCAGTCAGTAGCCTGGGGCTTCAGCCCCAGGATTGCAGCATATCCGAGTATCGAATCCGCGAAGCGGATGGCAGAGTGAGGTGACTCTACTCTATCATCCGCTTCGCGGATTCAACACGAGATTGCGATTGTTCCTGGGGCTGACGCCCCAGGCTACTGACTGTCATCCGCTACGCGGATTGGTAGACTTCTGAACTCAACGTCACGGCCTTATCGTACAGACACATGGTC
Organism: Candidatus Hydrogenedentota bacterium; assembly: GCA_016791475.1. Classification (NCBI taxonomy): domain Bacteria; kingdom Pseudomonadati; phylum Candidatus Hydrogenedentota; species Candidatus Hydrogenedentota bacterium. The sequence continues at coordinate 27,445 of JAEUWI010000026.1, read as the reverse complement.
AACTCATTTGCGATAGTGGCCACCATTTACAAACAGTTCCAGCATTCTACCTGAGTTTATAGTTGAGAATCGGTTGTCGGCAGCAACGGACAGACCGGTAAAATTCGGAACGATCCTCAAGAATGTACTCAATAACGGGATGAAACGGCATTTACTCGAAAATCATCGAGTAGACATCGGCCTCGCGCATAACCATCCGAACGAGGACGGGCTTGCCGATGAGCGCCTCAACGCTCTTGTTCCCCTTCCAGCTTACGCGCCGGTCCAGGGAATCGCCATAGATCAGATCGCATTCCTCCAGGGTGAAGCCGGGAATTGGCGTTCCATCGGGATTGCGAAGCTCCACCTTCACCATCCCGGCGGCGCTTGTGGCCGCGTTGAGGGAAAGCTCCTTGCCCGTGAAGGTGATCGGTTTGGTGGTGAATTCGCCTTCCTGCAACTTGGCGTGGATGGATGCGAAGCCGTCGATGCGCAGGGAATAGCGGCGCAAACGGGAGTCGCGCCCGGTGAAGTAGGACTCCGTAGCGTAAAGCGAAAGCTCGCGGGGCGAGTCATCGCGAACAGACTCGGTTTCCACCACGTGCCAGGCGATGTAATTGTCGCCGTAGCACCAGTTGTGACGTGTCCGGAGCCCCGGCCTCAGGAACACATCGTTGCTCTGCCGGAAGTTTGTGCCGTCCCGGCTCGTTATGAACACGGAATCCGTCGCTGCTGTGCCGTAGCGGGGTGAAACCGTCATCCGTTTTTCCCGGAGGTCCCATTCGGGCAGCAGCGACGTGGATGGGGTCAATCCGTTGTCCACGTAACGCGCTGGAAATCCGATGTAGAGGTGGGGTGCGCGTTCGTAGGGCTTTAGCTGGCTTACATAAAACTGGGCCTTCGGGTTCGGACCCTCGCCTTCGGGGAACCTGATGGTTCCTTCGTCGGTCCAGTGAAGGTAGTCCTTCGACACGGCGCGATTGACCAGACGCGTCCCCTTGTAGCCGCCATCGGAAAAGATACGATAGTACAGGACATACTGCTGCTCCCGGACCGACCAGAAGGAGATATTCTGCGAGTCGAAGGCCCCCTTGTCAAAGACGGGGCCGTCGGCCATGGGTGACCAGTGAATCCCGTCCGGTGACTGATAGGCCCAGACGCCTTTGTCCGTGGCGGACCCGGCCCCTGTGGCCTTGTAGCGGGCCTCGGGGGCGGCGGCAGGGTTCTCGTCAATAAAGGGCGAAAAGTCGTGACAGGGCTTGCCGTCCCCCATCTTGTCCAAAATAATGTTGTTTTCTTTCGAGCCGTTGAAATCAACGAGGCCGAGGTTGGGCCGTTCCCAGGCAATGCCGTCTTTGCTTTGGAAATAGGCGATGGTCAGCGGCCCGCCGGGCTCGATGCCCGTCGGGATCTGCCAGGCGTGGTAGTACATGCGGTAGATGGCTTCCTGCTTATCGTGGAGGACGGTGAAATAACCGCAGCCGTTTCCCTCCCAGGGTTTGTCACACTGAACGGCTATCTCCTCGGGCACGGGCGAATGGACCAGAAGCTGGACGTTCTTCATCTCACCTGCGAGATAGTCGTCGATAAAGAGCTCGCGATGGTTGCCGAGGTCGATGGCGTTCTGGGCGAGTGCCGGGCCGATGGCTGTAAGCGCCATGGCGGCGTACAGGCGAATTGCTGAATGCATTCAAAATCCTCTCACAGGTTAAACGAAGACCAATAGACATTGCCTCGAAGCGCTCTATCCCTTCCGCTGATCCTTCTCCGGCTTTGCCACCGGGAAGGGACGGTCAAGATCCTGCAAGCGGATCTTCCGCCACTTCACCTGCATGGGCTCGCTCTCCTTGGTGCTGTGCACCTGCAGCGCAATGAAACCCCGGGCCGTCATACCGTCCACGAGATCGGCAGCCGCCACGCCGTTGAGCCAGGTCTTGATCGAGGTTCCACGACACTCCACACGGACATGATTCCACTCGTTCTGCTTGAAGGCTTTGCGGGCTTCTGGATTGTTCTCGAGATTGTTCAACCAGCCGCGACGGGCCTCGTCGTAGATGCCGGCGGTCCAGGCACGCTCTTTCGGGTCAATTTCGACCTGATAGCCGTGGACGCGACCGTCCTTGTACTCTGGATAGCTGTTGGAGCGAATTTGGACGCCGGAGTTCATGTTCGGGTTGACGATGAACTCATATTCCAGAATAAAATCACCGTAGAGCGTGTCCGTGCAGAGAAAACTGTTCGGCTCGCCGAGGACTGTGGTACCCACGACCGCGCCGTCTTCCACGGTGTATTTTGCTTTGCCATTCTTCTGGGTCCAACCGTTGAGGGTGGCACCGTCAAAAAGATCCTGCCAGATGGGCTCTGCCATGGTCCGAATTCCTTTCTTTACGCGTCCAGCGTCCAGTTGCCGCGCATGGTCCTGCCCAGCATTGCATTGGCCTCGTCATCACCCTTGAAACGCTCGGCGTCGGGGTCCCACGCCAGTTTACGACCGAGGCGCATGGCGATATTGCCGATGTTGCAGATGGTCGCGGAGCGATGACCAATCTCGGCGGTGCAGATGGGGTCCTTGCGCGACTTCACACAGTCCGCGAAGTTTCGGTAGTGGTCCTCACTCTTGTAGAGGTGGATTTCACCGTCGCCGATCTTCTCGTTGAGTATTTCCGGGGGTGTGGCCTCAATGCGCTTGCGGTCCACGTAGATGGTGCCCTCAGTGCCTTCAAAGGCCATTCCGAACTTACCCGTCTTGCAGGTTAGTCGCACACCATTGGCATAGGCGCATTCGAAGAACACCTGCGTCGCCGTTGTGAACAGACCAGACTCGGGAAAAAGTCCGTTGCCATACACCTCGACGGGTCCGGAGTCGTCCATACCCAGGCCCCATTGGGCGATATCCAGATTGTGCGCGCCGAAGTTGGTCACCTGGCCACCGGAGTAATCGAGGATAAAGCGAAACTCGTAGTGGCAGCGCTGGTGATGGTATTCCGCAGCCGGGGCGGGCCCCAGCCAGAAATCGTAGTCGAAACCTTCGGGCACCGGCTCCGGCGACCACGTGGGGTCGCAGGTCTTGTTGTTGTCCGGTATGCCGATGTTGATGTACTTCAAGGTTCCGATGCGACCGTTGCGCACGAGTTCACAGGCCTGGCGGAAACGGTCGTTGGAGCGCTGCTGGCTGCCGGTCTGGAGAATCCTGTTGTGCTTCTTCACCGCTTCGCACAGCGCCCGGCCTTCTTGAACCGACCAAGTCAACGGTTTCTGGACGTAGGTATCTTTTCCCTTCTTGATGGCGTCGATAGCATTGAGCGCGTGCCAATGATCGGGGGTGGCGATTATCACCGCATCAATATCCGGTCGATCATTCAGCTCCCTGAAATCGTTGTAGAGGGCGCAGTCCTTCGTGCCGTACTTCGTATTAACAAGCATGGCGGCTGCTTCGCGGTGGGCTTTGTCCACATCGGCAATGGCGACCATCTGGACATCCTTGAAAGCCAGAAAGCCTTCCATGTTGGATGTGCCCTGCCCCCCGCTGCCGATGAGCCCCATGGTGATGCGCTCGCTCGGCGCGGTGGCACCGTCGAGACCCAACGCGGTCGACGGTACGATGGCGGGAAGGGCAAAGGCGCTACCCGCGGCGGCGGCGTGTTTCAGGAACTGGCGGCGGGTGGAAGTGGGCTTCTTCATGGATTGTGCTCTCCCGTGTTCATTGCTTCAATCGATAGGGAAAGCTATAGTACGTGCCGGCGGCCGGAAAACACAAAACCCAACGGAACCGCACGGGGATCGACTCCTGCAATACCTGCGGGGACAACAGGGAGCGCCTCGGCTTACTTCCCGGCTGGTTTCTGAAAAATGAATAGGTGCTGCGTGGGCAGGAACTCATGGCGCGTTTCGAGCACAAATCCGGCGGGCTCCCACTCGGCCATTACCTGCTCGACCGACATGCGGTGCTCCTGTTTGATGTGGGCCGCGGTATCGCCCAGGAGCCGGTATTCCACGAGGGCGACGCGGCCACCAGGCTTCAGGGCCTCCAGCATTTTTGCGAGCATGGGTTTGGGCTGTTGGAACTCATGGTAGACATCGACGAGGAGCATCCAGTCGATACTGGCGGGTGGAAGCTTGGGGTCGGCCTCCTCCCCGAGCACGACCTCGACGTTGGTGATGCCTTCCTTCTTGCAGTTTTCTTCCAGAGCGGCGTTCATCTCCGGCTGAATGTCCACCCCGTAGACCTTGCCGTCTGGAAGGACCGCCTTTGCGAGGCGGCGGGTAAAATAGCCCGAACCGGAGCCGATATCGGCCACCACGTCGCCGGATTTCAGTTTCATCACTGCGATGACCTTATCCGGCTGTTCCACGATTTCACGATCATCGCGCTCAAGCCAGTCGATGCCGAGGTAGCTCATGACCTGCGCTGGAATGCGCTCATGGCTGTGTTCGGGATTGATCGCGGGGTCATCGGCAGCAAAAAGCGGGGCGGGAAACAGAGCGCAAGCAAGGAGCGCGACGGAACGTAAACGTTTCATGGGTAGACTCCTGTTATCGTGAAGGAGCCTTCATTGTGGGCAGCGGGAAGGGAGATTGCAAGTGACCAGCACAATATCAGACCGATCGGACAAATCCGACTGATCAGATTTGGGCGATCGGTCCGATCCGTCTGATCAGTTCGATGCACCCTTACTTTTTGCAGGCTCCACCATCACCGCAACCGCACCCGGTTTTCTTGCCCTTGAGCATCCGGTAGAGGTAGCGGCCGAGGTAGATGACCGCGTAAAGCAGAAAGGCGCCAACGACAACCCACTCAATGGCCATGGTGCTAGGCTCCCAAACCGGCCAGGGTAGCTGCGTGGAAGGCGATGAATGCGCCCACGTAGGCCAGCACGGTCATGTAGGCGAAAGTGAGCAAAGGCCAGCGCCATTGCCCCGTCTCGCGCTTGATGGTGATGAGCGTTGCGCCGCACTGCGCGCAGAGCGCAAAAAAAACCATGATGGAAAGGGCCACCGCGACGTTGAAGAGGGGCCGTCCATCGGGCCAGGTGGCGCCGCGCAACGTGGCGAGCAGCCCCTCCGATTCCTCGGTTTCGTCCGCACCCAGATTGAAGAGCGTGCCCAGCGTGGCCACGATAATCTCGCGGGCGGGGAAACTGGCGATGGTGGCGGTGGCGATGCGCCAATCCCAGCCGAGGGGGCGAAACACGGGCTCGACCAGATGCCCCACGCGCCCGAGATAGCTGTCGCGGAGGTAGTCGCCCGACTCCAGATCGTCGATCTCTATCAGGCGCTGTTCAAGTGCTTCGGCTTCCAGGCCAGCCGCCTCGGCCTGTGCGCGCTGGGCGTCGTAGGTCGCCGCGATACTTTCCGCCCGGGGGAAATAGGCCAGCGCCCAGACGACGATGGTTACGGCGAAGATGAGGGTACCCGCGCGCTGGAGGAACTCTCGGCCTTCGCGGTACACCTTGAGGGCGACAACGCCGGGCTGGGGCACTTTGTAGGAGGGCATTTCCAGGATGAAAGGCGGTTTCTCGCCTTTGAAGATGGAATTCTTCAGGATCCAGGCGATGGGTACGGCCACGGCCACGCCGAGGGCGTACATGAGAAAAAGCGTGAGGGCGGGCAGGCTGAAGAGGCCACCCAGCACTTTGTTGTCCGGCACAAAGGCACCGATCATGATCACGTAGACCGGCAGACGCGCAGAGCAACTCATGAGCGGGGCGACGAGGATTGTTGTGAAGCGGTCGCGACGATCCGAGATGGTGCGCGTGGCCATGATGCCGGGAATGGCGCAGGCGAAGCTGGACAGCATGGGAATGAAGCACTGTCCGCTCAATCCGCACCAGCCAAGGAGCTTATCCATGAGGAAGGCGGCGCGCGCCATGTAACCGCAATCTTCGAGCACGGAGATGAAGAGACTGAGCAACAGGATCTGGGGCAGGAAGATTATCACGCCGCCAACGCCCGCGATGACGCCATCGACCAGCATGCTCTGAAGCATGCCGCCCTCGGGTAAGTGCCCGCCCGCCCAATCGCCAATAGCACCCACCAGGCCGTCCACACCATCCATGACGGGCCCGGCCCAGGAGTAGATGGACTGGAAGACCACCATCATGATGGCGAGGAAAAAGAGGGTGCCGAAGACTTTGTGGGTCAGGATGTTGTCGATTCGCTCCGAGCGGCTGTGGCGACGCGTGGCCGGGCGCTCCAGCGACACGGCCAGAATTTCTTTAACCCAGGCATAGCGGGCTTTCGCCTCCTGGGCTGCGAGGTTGCTGCCGTTGGCGAGGGCGGCTTCCCGGCAAACCTTAAGTTCATCGGCAAACTCCGGTCCCAACTGGCGTGCAATGCGCTGCTCCGCGTAGCCGCCCTGATCGATCAGAATCCGGCCCGCTTCGGGCGCGGGCACGACCCGTCCCAGCTTTTGCTCGTGGCGACGGAGCACCTCGGAGAGGCGCGCCACGGCCTCCCGCTGGCTGTCGGGAAAACGACAGCCGGCGTTTGAGATCTTCACGTCACCCGCGTGAAGCTGGAGAACGGCCTTGCGCAGTTCGTCGATGCCCAGCTTCGTGTGGGCGCAGATGGGCACCACGGGTGCGCCGAGGGCCTTGCCCAGGGCTTCGTGATCGATCGCGTAGCCGCGCCGATCCGCAATATCCATCATGTTCAGCGCGACGATGAAAGGCTTCTTCAACTCCATAAGCTGAGATACAAAATAGAGATTGCGCTCGAGATTGGAGGCATCCACCACGATGATGATGCCCTCTACCGGCGCCTCGTCCTTGCGCTGGTTCAGCAGGATGTCGGCCACGATGATCTCATCGGGGGATCGGGCGGCGAGGCTGTAGGTACCGGGCAGGTCGGCCAGATCGACTTTGACTTCCCCGAGGTGAATGGTGCCGTGGGTTCGGCTGACGGTTACGCCCGCGTAGTTGCCCGTGGTTTGGGAGAGGCCGGTAAGCGCGTTGAAGACGGCGGTCTTTCCCACGTTCGGGTTGCCCGCCAGAGCAAAGGTCTTGGCCATCAGCGGCTTTCGAGTTCGACCAGCGCTGCTTCCGATTTGCGCAGGGTCAAATGAAAGCCCCGCACGAAGATTTCCATCGGATCGCCGAGGGGCGCGAAGCGAAGCACTTCGATTTCGGCGCCGTCGCTGACGCCCATTTCCAGCAGACGCTGCTGGATGTTGCCCATACCCACCAGGTTGGCAACAACGCCTGTTTCTTTCGGCTTCAATTGATCTAGGGTACGCATGGATCCATCACCTGTCCCGGCCCGGATCCCCTGGGGGACCCGGCCACCGTACTGTCGTAACATCGCTACACCATCATGAAACTATCACGCCACCCGGTGCCCGCGACGGTCACCCCACTACGCCCGTCTCGACGAGACATTCGCCGGTGGCGCCGCAGATGGGGCACGCTTCCTTGCCGTGGGGGCCGCATCCGCCGTCGTAGGACAACATGCGTTCGCGAACTTTCACGGCAAGCTCTTCTTCACTCAACAGATACTTCATCAGCCACAGCATGCGCTGGCCCGTTTCCATACTCATCAAATGTTCCATCTTGCAGGCATCACCCAGCGCCGTGTCTTTACTCACGCCGAGCACCCGCTCGAAAAACTTGGACAGAATCAGGTAATTGTGCTCGACGAGGTTGGCGATGCGCTCGCCCTCTTCGGTCAGCAGGAGAAAGCGGTTGTGGTCTTCGCCGACCCAGCCGCGCTTCTTCAATTGCGCGAGCGCCATGCTGGCCGCGCCCCGCGACACCTCCAGCGTCTCCGCCACATCGGTCGCCCGGGCATAGCCGTATTCCGTCCTCAGGCTGTCGATAGCCATGAGGTAGTGGGCCATGGAATGCGAAAGGGGGTTGTTTTCGAATTCTCGCCAGTGGCTTGCGTCATTCATTTCTTTACCCATGTTGAAACGCTCCTTGTTTAGCAAGGTAAACTTTCATCGTGGGTGTATTCTACCATGCTTGCCACGGTGATCCAACCTTGGATCAGGTGGACGGCAAAACATTGGCTTCGATAAGCTACGTATACTACGATGACAAGCGGCTTGCCACAAGGAAGCTGTGTACCAAAACTTTACCACACGTTTGGAGTGGGTGTCAATGGTTAAGCATGTTGATCATATAAATATCGTCGTTACCGATCTGGAGCGATCGATCCGCTTCTACACCGAACTTCTCGGACTGAAGGAAACGCGGCGCGCGCGGCTGACCGGGGACTGGATCGAAGCCATCGTGGGGCTGAAGGGGGTCGAGGCTGATGTGGCCTTCGTTCAGCCGCTGGGCGGGGGCCCCCGAATCGAGTTGATTCAATACCACGCGCCCCGGGGCGAGGATTTCCCGGCCCATTCCAGGCCCAACACCCATGGCCTCCGACATATCGCCTTCCAAATCGAGGATATGGAGGCAATGCGGGGCCGTCTGGAAGCTGCGGGAGTTCACTTCTTCGGGCCACCCGTGCAGGTGCCGGGCGGAGTGGTGGAACACGACGACGGCCACAAGTCGCTGTGCTATTTCCTGGATCCGGATGGGGTCCTGCTGGAACTGGCTGCCTACGTGTAGCTAATGTTGATGTCGAGTGTGAAATAGCCCTGATATCACGTGCTATAATCCGGTTTTGACGGATACGGGCCGGGCATGGCACCTCGGAATACCAGACCGGACCCAACAGAAAAAGGAACGATTACATGCGTATTGCAAAGCAGACGATTCTGATTCTCACCGTGGTAGCCGTAGCGGGTGGCATTGCCGGATGCAACACGGTTAAGGGTGCCGGCCAGGACCTTAAGCAGGGTGGCCAGGCCATTGAGAATGCGGCTGACCGGGCGGCGAACTAGCGGGGCGGTCCGGTTCATCTCCGCACCGGCCACGATCCACGGTCCAATGGAGAATCGAACCAGGGGATGCCTGAAGGAAATGAATATCGGGCCGTTTCAACGCAGGCGGGCGAATCGCCTTTATCGGCCGGGCGGTCCACGCCGTCCCTGCGGCATCCGCGTCACCAGTTAAAGGTAGAACAGGCGAACTAAACATGAAAACCGAGTCCGGTGGCACCTCCCGCCTCCCCAATCTTCTGGCCTTCACCGGCCTTTTCGCCATCCTGTCGGCGACGGCTTGGTCGTACTTTCGGGGTGGACTCATGGCTGCCCTGCTGGCATCCCATCTATCGGCCGACGCGAAGATTGAGGTCCTGCGAGACTTCTTTCTGTCCTGGGGACCCTGGGCACCCCTGGCTTACATCCTCTTCGTTACGGCCGAGGTCGTGGTGGCACCCCTGCCCGGTCTGATGCTATACGCCCCCGGCGGGGTGATCTTCGGGGGCTTTCTGGGTGGTCTCTACTCGCTGGCGAGCAACCTGCTGGGCGCGGCCATCGCCTGTCAGGTCATGCGCCTGATTGGCGAGCAACTCTTTGGGGCGGGTATCCGCCGGAATCTGGAAAAGTTGACGCCGCTGCTGGAGAAACGGGGGGTTTGGGTGGTCTTCTTCCTGCGGGTCAATCCCTTTACCTCTTCGGACCTGGTTTCCTATGCAGCGGGGCTAACTCCCATGCCGGTGTGGAAGGTGGTATTGGGCACGGCCCTCGGCATGGCTCCGTTGTGCTGGCTTCAATCCTATCTTGCCGAAGGCCTTATGGAAGCCTTTCCGGCGCTGGTCTATCCCCTGCTTGCCGCTTGCGGCCTTTATGCGCTGGCGGTTATCTGGGCGATCCGTCAGATGAGCCGCAAGTCGGAAGACGGCGCAGCCGCCTGACGCCCTAACTCCCCGTGTTCGGGCCCTCTAAGCGCGTTGAGGCCGGGACCACCTGTCAGGGGGTGCTTGCGCCCGCGTCACACAACCCCGTACTCTATGGTACAGTCAGCGTAGAAATATGACGAAGTCATAACGGCCTTCTGGACATTTCGTTCTGATTGCGGTATTCTTACTTTGCTAAGTCTTAGCGAGTCCGTAAACTATATTGCGGATTCCAACGGAGTAGTCATGTTGTCGAACCGTCCAAAGTTTCCCCTGAACGAACGCGATGCCGATGCGGGTATGGTAATCTCCCCCGACAATCGCTCCATGCAACGGGGGCGCCGACGCGCAAGCAGGACGGAAGTCTGTCGGCCCTGCCTGGTGTGGGTTCCCGAATCCCCGGAATCGCCCTTTGAAGGGGTTGTTCTGGATCTCAACCCACGTGGCATGCGCATCCGGATGTTGTCGGCTTTTGAGGAGGGTTCCCGGCTGACGGTGCAATTAATGCGGGACGAGAATTTTCAGGTGCCCCTATCACAACCATTGACCATCAATGTCGTTCGGGTTCTCGAAAGTCCGGATGGTTTCGTGGACCACGGCACCGTGCTGGAAGTGGCGAAAATCAAGAAGGCGGGAACCGTGCGGCCCGTGCGCGTCGCGCGGCCCAACTTCAATCTAGGAACTGCAAACCGTATGTTTACCGCGATGCGGCGCAACGACGGACGCACCGGGAGGTAACGTGGCTGATCCAAAAATTCTAATCGTGGATGACGAACCCGATGTGGTTTCCCTGATAGAGCGTACCCTGACCAGCGATGGATTTGAAGTGGTAAAGGCATTTGACGGTATCGGGGCGCTGGATTTGATCAGCACCGAGAAGCCCGATCTGGTGCTCCTCGATCTGATGATGCCCATGATGAGCGGTTATGAGGTCTGCCAGCAGATCAAATCGAATCCGCAGACGCGAAACATCCCCGTGGTATGCCTTTCGTCCGCCCACACGCCGGACGCCCGGGCGCACAGCCTGAAGGCCGGTGCGGTGGAATTGATAACCAAGCCTTTCTTCCCCCAGGAACTGATCGCCCAGATCCGGCGCCATCTCCCCCACCCCGCCGAGGAGGTCGCAGTTGAAGCGATCCCGCCAAAAGGCGTATGATCAGGGGACCGGGAGTTAAGTCCGGTTCCGCGAACGATGTGAAGTAGATACGGTGACCCTTGCAAACCGCATTACATTGGTCCGGCTGGTCCTGATTCCTGTGTTTTGCGCGGTGGTGTACTCGTATTCCCCCGCCCACCTCTGGGCGCGTCCCGCCGCCCTCGCAATCTATGGGGCCGCCGCACTGACGGATATGTTGGACGGCTGGGTGGCACGACGCTTTAATCAGCGTACCCGCTTCGGCATGCGCCTGGACCCGCTGGCGGACAAACTCCTCATCAATCTGGGTTTTGTGTTTCTGGCGGCCAATGCGTCGTTCGAGCCGGGTGTTCCCCTCTGGTTTCCCATCCCCATCATGATTCGGGATATTATTGTGGTCGTGGGTGCCCTGCTGCTCAACTCGTATGTCGGGCCCGTGACCATTCATGTGAGAACAATTGGTAAAGTGAGTACGTTATTTCTAAATGGCACCCTCTTTTTCGCGCTGTTGGGCGTGCCTTTCCTGCCGTGGCTCCTGTGGGCCGCGACGCTGCTGACCCTGGCTTCCTGCGCGCAATACATCCACGACGGCATACATCAGCTTAAGGCCGGCGGAGAACATTCCCATGGCTAAACTGAAGAAACTGCCCCTGGTGGCGATATGTGGACGGCCCAACGTGGGCAAGTCCACCCTGTTCAACCGCATCCTGGGCAAGTCCCGGGCCATCGTGCATGATCAGGAAGGCATTACGCGGGACCGATTTTTCGGCAACGCGAAATGGCAGGACTACCGCTTCCGCCTGGTAGATACGGGCGGTATCATCGAACACCCGGATGACAATGTCTCCCGGCAGATGCAGGAGCAGGTGGACGCCGCGCTGAACGAAGCGCGTGTCATTGTCTTTGTAGTGGACGGTCAGCACGCCCTCACCCGCGTGGATCGCGAAGTGCGTGACCGGCTGTTCAAGTACAGCAAGCCCGTGCTTCTGGCCGTTAACAAGCTCGACAACGACGCCATGACGGAGGCCCACCGCTACGATTTCTACGAGCTTGGCCTCGGCGAACCCTTCCCCATTTCCTCCGGCCATGGTCTGGGCATCGATGCCCTGCGCGACGCCATCGTGGAGCACCTCCCCGTGCCGGAGCCCATTGCGGTTCCCGAAGAGGGCGCGGAGGACGAAGATGGCGAACTCCTGGAAGCCGCCGACGACGAGAGCTTCAACGAGAAGGACCCCCGCATCAAGGTAGCCATCGTAGGCAAGCCCAATGTGGGCAAGTCTTCCTTCGTCAATGCGATCTTGAATGAGAACCGCAGCATTGTGGACGACAAACCGGGCACGACGCGCGATGCCATCGACATCGACTTTACGTGGAATGATAAGGACTATGTCCTCATCGACACAGCGGGTCTGCGGAAGAAGGCCGGCATTACGGCCAAAGTCGAGCACTACAGTGTAGCCCGCTCCCTGCGCGCCGTGCGCCGCGCGGATATCTGCCTGGTCATGATTGACGCGACCGAGGGCATGTCCGAGCAAGACAAGCGCATCATCGGCTACGCCCGCGAAAACGGCACGGCCATGGTCCTCGTGTGGACCAAATGGGACCTCGTGGAAGACAAGGCGCGGCGCCAGAAGTCCATCGTGGAAGAGCTGGACCTCAAGATGGCCCAGATTCATTATGTGCCCAACGTGACCATTTCCAACGTCACGCGCCAGCGCCTCTTTACCGTGTTTGAATATATCGACCGGGTCTACGAACAGACGCGCAAACGCATCTCGACTGCGGACATGAACAAGTTCATCGAAGAGATCAAAGTACAGCACAAGCCGCCGTCACAGAAGGGCAAGCACGCAAAGATTCTCTACGCGACGCAGGTCAGCATCAAGCCGACCATGGTGATCCTCTTTGTGAATCAGGTGCGCCTCTTCCACTTCAGCTACATGCGTTTCCTGGAAAACCAGTTACGCGAGAAATTCGGTTTTGAAGGCGTGCCCATCACGCTGGAGCTCCGCGAAGGAAAATCACGGGAATGAGCCTGGATCCCATGGCGATTGGCGCGCTGCTGCTGAGCTATGTGCTCGGCTCTATCCCTACCGGCTTGTGGCTTGGGCTCTGGATTCGCAAGGTGGACATCCGCGAGGCGGGCAGCAAGAACATCGGTGCGACGAATACAATGCGCGTGCTGGGCAAGCCCCTCGGGGCCGCGGCCCTCACGGGGGATGTGCTGAAGGGGCTCTTCCCGGTCATTTTCTTTGCGAAGTTACACCCGGAAAGCATTCACCTTCCGCTGCTCTGTGGCGTCGCCGCGATCCTGGGCCATTCCTTTTCACTTTTTCTCAAGTTTCGCGGCGGCAAGGGCGTAGCCACGAGCGCCGGGGTCTTTCTGGGCCTGGTCACCTGGCCCACCGTGCTCGCCGTTGCAATCTTTGCGGGAATCGTGGCCGCAACGCGCTACGTAAGTCTCGGATCCATCTTCGCTTCGATTTCCCTGGCCATCTCGGTGTGGTTCGTCGACACGTCGAACGTGATCCGGATTGTCGTGTTGCTCGTGGCGCTGCTCATCATCGTCAAGCACCGGGCCAACGTCCAACGGATACTCAAGGGTGAGGAAAACCGCGTCTGAAGACCGGCCCGGTCCGGTTCGGAAAATTGTGGAGCCAATCGAGAATTGGAAAACCCGTTAACGTGGGTTGGGCTTCCAGCCTGACACAAAGCCTGCGTTGGACACTGACGGGCCTTGCGTTTCGTTGACGGACCAGGGTTTAGCAGCAGAAAGACGCGTCGCGTCAATATTGGGTGAACTTAAGGTCAGGCTGGAAGCCTAACCCACGTTGACGGGCGAGATTGCTTGAGGGCCATGCGCATGCCTGGAGTCTGTAGCGGCAAACCGATGAGAATACACTGTACGTGATTGGAACGGCTGGCGTGTTACCAACTCTGCAACACGAAAGAATGACGCCGCGCCCTTTGGGTCGAAGCGACTACGGGGCAGCGATAGCGGCGGGCCTGATAGCGCTGCTGGTGTACGGCTATACACTGGCCCCCACCGTCACCGGCGAAGACTCCGGCGAGTTGATTGGCGCCGCCTGGACCCTGGGCGTCCCCCACCCGCCCGGCTACCCGGTCTGGATCCTCCTCGCCCATGGGTTCACCTGGATCCCTTTCGGCAGCGCGGGCTGGCGCGTCAATCTCCTCTCCGCCATTTGTGCGGCAGGCACGGTCTCGCTCCTTGTCCTCATCGGGCTCACCGTCACGCGCCACCGACTTGCCTCGTTCACCGCCGCCATGATTTTCGCCTTCTCCCGCGTCTTCTGGGAACAGGCGATGATTGCGGAGGTCTACACGCTCAATACCTTCTTCATGGCCCTGCTCCTGCTGATCGGCCTGCGCGGTTTTCGCGAGGAAAAGCCAGGGTCGCTCTGGGCCTATGCACTTCTGGCGGGCGCCGGCACTGGCGTGCACAACACGCTGATTCTCCTTGTGCCTTTCTGGGCGCTGCTTGCGTGGCATCAGATGCCAAGGGCGATGCGACGATCCAGAATCGTCTACGCGGGGTCCATAGCCTTTTTTGCAGCAGGGCTGCTTGTGCACACCTATCTCCCGCTGGCCGCGAGGCACGATCCGGGCGTGAACTGGGGCAATCCGGACACGCTGGCGCGCTGGTTGGCGGTCCTGCGACGGGATCAGTTCTCTTTCATGATCGACCAGTATCCCCGGAGCCTGTCGCGCTTCAGCGGTCAATTGGCCACCATGGGCCTGTTCTGGTTGCGTGATTTCCTGGGACTGGGCACTCTCATGGGAATCTGGGGTGCCGCCCTTCTCTTTCGGCGCAACCGCTTCCTCGCGGCATTTCTCGGCCTTTCGGCGCTGGCCACCGTGCTGTCCATCACCTGGATGCAGAATTTCGAGCAGAGCCGGGAGTGGCTCTGGGTCATGCGGGTCTTCCTGCTGCCCGCGGAGCTCATCACGGCGATCGGGATTGCCTGCGCGCTTGCGTGGGGCGCGGAAAGTCGGCCACGGCTTCGGGCGTTCGTGGGGGGGCTTGCGGCCGCCACGTTGCTCCTTTCGCTTGGGCTCCACAGCGTCCAGAGCAAGCGGAACTACACCTACGCGGAGGACTACGCCCGCAATATCCTCGCCACCCTGCCCGCCGATGCGATCTACGTCCCCGGGGCCGATCACCAAGCTTTCCCCGTGATGTACCTTCAGGTGGTGGAGGGTCTCCGGCCCGACGTGACCTTATTGCGGAAGTATGGGTATTTCGACCTGGAGAGCGTGCCGGGGCTGGCCGAGGCCAACCCGGCAACCTGGGGCGCGCTTCCCCGTCGCCGCTATGAACCGGAAATCCTCGGTTGGCTGCTCGAACATACGGATCGACCCATCGTTCTGAGCCGTCAAGTACCCGTTAAAGGATTCGATGCGAATTTCGCGCCGCTGGGACTCCTCGTTCAGGCCCTGCGCCCCGGCGAGACCGCCGTGCCGGGAAAGACGCTGGCGCAACTGGAATGGCGCCATCCGCTGCCGGAAGCGCCCGTGGCGGAATACTCGCTGTCGCTTTTTCAATACGACGTTGCCTTCGCCAAGGCGCAGGAACACTTCGCGGCGGGCCGGGAGCAGGAGGCCCTGGCCGAGGTCGAGGCGGCGGCCACGTTCGGGCACCGCGAGCCGGAGATTCTGAACAACCTCGGCGTGCTCTGCGGCCGCTACGGCGCCTGGGACAGGGCGGAGGCGTTTTTCAGAGAGGTCCTGGAAAAGCACCCGGAGCACGAATCCGCGAAAGCAAACCTCGCGCGCGTAGCGCGAAAGCGCGGACTCTGAAGGAAGAATCGGACCGCTCGGAAAGCGCCTTATCGAAGAATCCGTGCGCACTACCCACGCCAACTTATTGCGGAGCCTCCACTCCGGGGGCTATGCTACACGCAGTGAGTCTATTGCAGCCGGGGCCACGCCCCAATACAGGAATTACCTCCCATGAAGATTTCCAAGTCCTCTCTGTTCACCCGTTTCACTACGGGCCTCATGCTTCTGCCCCTTGGCGCATTTGCGCAGGATCCGGCCGTTGCGGAAACGTCGATCAATGCCGTCGCCCTGCTGAGCCGCTGGCTCCACATATTCGGCGCGATTTTTCTGATGGGCGGCGCTTTCTACATGCGCGCCGTGCTGATCCCTTCGGCGTCGGAGACGCTGGACGATGCGACACATGCCAATCTGCGCACGAGTATCCTCGGACGCTGGCGCAAGTGGATCATGATCCTGAGTCTCGTGCTGATTCTCTCGGGCCTGTACAACTTCATGGCGGGCATCGCCGACCACCGCGAACAGCCGACCTACCACATGCTCTTTGGCATCAAGTTCCTGCTGGCGATAGCGGTCTTCGGTCTGGCCTCCATGCTTGCCGGTCGCAAGTCGATTTCGCTGAAGCTCCAGCAGAATTCCAAGCTCTGGCTCGGCGTGACCCTCGCCATGGGTGCCGCGATTGTGATGATCGCCGGCTACATGAAGATGATGTAAGCCGGTCTTTGGGGACGGACACGCGCACTCGATAGTGTCGAGCGCGGGCAACCTTGATAGATTGCGCTAAACTCAATGGGAAATGGGTTCGCCAGTGCGCGTGCCTGTCCCAGGGGATGTGTGGCAGGCTTCGGATATCGTTCACCTTTCGTTCTCAGCTATACAGGGACAGCAGCGACCGCAGGGACATCAGATTTTCGCAATTCTGCCGTCTCTGTTGTCCCTGCCGTCTCTGAGACCACGAAGAAGGAATTCAATCCGTGATACGAGTCGTCCATCTGCTTTCACTCGCCCTCGCTATTGGCTTTGGCGTAAATGCAAACGCCGCCACTTTCCGTATCGCGACTTTTCAATCCGACGCCACACCGCCGATTGGCGCGCCGCTCTGCGGCAGTGCGGAGAACAAAGCGAAAAGCGTCACCGACCCCTTGAGTGCCCGAGGCATCGTGTTCTTGCCTGACGGGGAACAACCCATCGTGCTTTGCGCCGTCGACTGGGTGGGCATTGGCAACGGCGGCTACGAGGCCTGGCGCAGTGCCCTGGCGGCTGCCGCGAAGACGGAGCCCTCCCGCGTCTCGGTCCATGTGCTGCATCAGCACGATGCCCCCATGTGTGATTTCTCGGCGGAGGCCCTCCTCGATGCGCAGGGCATCGGCGGCGCCACGATGGACGTGCCCTATGCTCACAGGGCGATTGCGGTGGCTGCCGAAGCCCTCACGGCTTCTCTGGACGACACCCAGCCGGTAACCCATGTTGCCACGGGCGAAGGCATCGTGGAGAAGGTCGCATCGAACCGGCGGGTCATGGGGACCGATGGCAAGGTTAAGGCCGTGCGCTGGACGGCGACGAAAGATCCCGCGGTGCGCGCGGAGCCCGTGGGCACAATTGACCCTTTCTGCAAGTCCGTCTCTTTCTGGAATGAAGAGAAGCCCCTGGCGGTGCTGACCTGGTATGCCACCCACCCCCAGAGCCACTATGGCGAAGGCGAGGTTTCGACGGACTTCGTGGGCATGGCCCGCGCCGCGCGGGAAGCGGCCCTGCCGGGCGTGCCCCACATCCACTTCAACGGGGCGGGCGGCAACCTGGGTGCGGGCAAGTGGAACGACGGCGCCCGGGACAATCGCCCGGTACTGGCGGGTCGCCTGGAAGCGGGCATGCGGAAGGCCTGGGAACATGCAACGCGTGTGCCGGCGGAGGGCGCGCTGGACTGGGCCGTAGCGCCGGTGGTGCTGCCGACTCGGAGCGAAATCACGGCCGAGGGGGAAGCGGCCAAGTTGGCTGCCACGGAAAAGTCGCCGGGCGAGCGGGCGGGCGCGGCCTGGAAGCTGGCGTGGCTCAACCGGGCCAACGCGAATTCGCCTGTCGAACTTACGCGCTTGCGGCTGGGCGACGTGCAGCTTCTGATGCTGCCAGGCGAACTGTTTGTGGAATACCAGTTGGCCGCGCAGGATATGGCGCCGAGCGACTTCGTGTGCGTCGCGGCTTACGCCGACTACGGCCCCGGCTACATCGGCACCGCCTGTGCCTACAGCGAGGGTGGCTACGAAACCGAAGTCGACTCCGCCCACTGCGGCCCGGAAGTCGAGGCTGTGCTGATGGACGGAATCCGGAAGCTGGTGGGGCATTGATAGAGCGCGGAATGGTCCCGTCGGGTCTTATGGGTCTTATGGGTCGTATGGGTCATATGGGTCGTATGGGTCATATGGGTCATATGGGTCGTATGGGTCGTATGGGTCGTATGGGTCGTGTGGGTCGTGTGGTCAACTATCAACTAACAACTATCAACTATCAACTGTCAACTATCAACTATCAACTATCAACTATCAACTATCAACTATTGAATATTCCCCGGTCGCGGGCGTCTAATGGTTGCGTATCAATCAAGGAGGATAACGCCATGAAACATCTGCGTCCCATTTCTGTTGCCAAAGCGAGCGATTCTTTCGGCTATATTTTCTTCCAGATCTGGCTGGCCGCGTTCACCACGCTGCTCAGCGCCGCCTTCAGTGGTGGCAAAGACAAGTAATTTTTGCGACCGATAAAGAAATCGCCGGAGACCACAGTCTCCGGCGATTTCTCGATGGACCTCTCCTCAGCGCCAGACGGCGCGAATGGTTTTGGGGATATCGGTGTTGTCGATGAAGGGGCCGCGCAGGGCATCTTTGCCTTTGACGGCTTCGAGGAGTTTCTCGGCACCCTTGCCCTTGGCGATGCAGGGTACGACCTGGTTGGTGTGGCCGCCGGTGTGGAACTTGTAACCCGGTGTCTTGCCCTTGCCATTGCTGACGAGGGGGGTCACCTTCTCCCCTGAATCCGGGCCACTGAGGTACCCCGTTTCGTGGTCGGCCGTGATGATGAGCAGGGTTTCATCCCAACTGCTGTTGGCGGCCACCCACGCGTCGACGGCCGCGATGGCCTTGTCGAAATCCATCTGCTCTTCGATGAGGCGCCCGATGACATTGCCGTGACCGCCCCAGTCGATGGCGCCGCCCTCGGCCATGATGAAAAAGCCGTCGGGGTCCTTGGAGAGCACGTTGAGCGCGCCTTCCATCATCAGGGCCAGATCGGGCATGCCGGGCGTCGAGGGCGTGGCGTAGGGCAGTTCCGCTTTCTTCTCGTCATCGGTGCCACGGTTACCCTGCAGCGTGGTGGACACGGGAGCGATGCCGAGCACGCGGGTGGGTGCGTCGGCCCCCTTGAGGGCTGTGAATTCGTCGAACGAGTCCACCAGTGTCCAGGGGTCCGCGGTTCCATCGCCGTTGGCGTCGCCGCCGGCGGTTCCGGCGACCACCTCGCGCCACAGGGTCTCGCCGCCGATGCGCTTGTAATCGCCTTCGGTCTTGAAGGGGTCGTCACCCAGTCCGCCCACCTGTTTCCCGTTGTCATCGAACCAGGGATGCCCGGCGCCCATGAGCACATCCAGCGAACTGTTGCGGAGCATGTCCTCGGCCAGAATGTCGACGTCGTTGCGGCTGGGGTGGTGGGTGGTGAAACCGGCCGGTGTTGCATGGCTGATGTAGACCGTGGTCAGCACGCCCGTGGCCTTCCCCATGGCTTCGGCGTCCTCATAGAGATGACGCAGCGGCTGTTCGTTGACATCGACGCCAATGGCCTTGTTGGCGGTCTTCACGCCGCTGGACAGCGTTGTCGCGCCCGCCGCGGAGTCGGTGGAATCCTTCAGGACATAGGAAAAGTCCGCCGCGGCTTTTTCCGGATCGAAGCCCTTGCCGCTCGCGGAATACGTGGTGCAGGCCAGGACCTGGTAATTCCAGTAAGGCTGGCTGTGAAGTTCGCCACTGGCGTAGAGGCTTGCGGCCTCCATCTGAGCGAAACCCATGCCGTCGCCGATCATGAGGATGATGTTCTTGGGCCCCGTGTTGTCCTGGGCGTGGGCGATACCGCACAGGGCAAGTCCCGTGCCCGCAACGGCGCCGAGCAGTCTGGTTTTCATTGGCAAATCTCCTTTTCGATTGCGCGTATATATTCTTCCAGGGTTTTTCCTGGTTCAGTGGCAAAAATTTCTTCCGTCAACACCACCGCCTCCATCCGGTCCACGCGGAAATTCCGGAAGGCGCGACGCAGTTCGCACCAGGCGGCAAAGGACCAGGTGCTCCCCCAGAAGAAGAGCCCCAGGGGTCGCACGAGCCGGCGGGCGGACTGGCCGTCGGCCCGGGTGTAGTCGAATTCAAGTTTCCGCTGGAGACCGATCCCTTCGCGGACCCGTCCCATCTTTTCCCGAAGTGTCGGGCATATATGAAAGCCGGGCACCTGCATAAGCTGGCTGTCGAGGTCATCGAGCAGGGGCCTTTCCGCCACGGCGCGGACTTTGTCCAGCACGCCCCGCGCGGCCCGCTCCAGGGCGGGGTCTCCCCAGGCCTGCACCATGCGGGCCCCCAGCAGCAGGGCCTGCGCCTCTTCGTTGGTAAACATGAGGGGCGGGAGCTGGAAATCGCGGCGGAGGACGTAGCCTACGCCGGCCTCTCCCTCCACGGGCACCCCGGAGAGGATGAGGGATTGTACATCGCGGTAGATGGTCCGCTCGGAAACGCCAAGTTCCGCGGCAAGCTCGCGGGCCGTGACCGCTCGGGAGCGGCGCAAAAGCACGACCAGTTGAAATAGGCGTTCCGCCTTGTACATGTTTTCCTCGATGGAGATTGGGGGCCGCTCGATGGGGTCGCAACGTACGACCCGCCGGATGTGGAAAGAGGTTTCAGTTCGAGCCTTTATTGATACTTTCATCCACGCTGGTATTTGATCCTCGGCGTGGCGCCCCGCCGGGCAATTGGACATCGAAATACCCGCAAAAAGAACACTGCCGCGAACGCCGCGATGTCTACTCCACGGGCGCATTCCAGGCGCCATCGGCGTCCAGAAAAAGCCGCCGCTTCGTGTGGGGGTATTGGATTTCCAGCCAGGGCGGCAGGGGTTCGCCCGCGGATGTTGCGCGGTTGAAAATATAGATCCGATTCGGGCCATTTATCTCGTCGGCATCGTTGCGCGCGACCCGGCCCTCGGGATCTTTGAGCAGGATCGGGAGCGCGGCCTCGCAGGCGTCCCAGGGTGGTTTGAGCGCCATGGTCAAGCGCACTTCACCGGGCTTTACGGTCAATGAAAGCGGCCCGCCGTGCCACCTTGCCACCTGACGGGCGCCGATCTCTTTGATGTCCTCCTGGTAGCCGTTCCAGGCGGGCTGGCTTGCCTCGCAACGTCTCGACAGCTCCGCCCCCGAGGGGTCGCGCGACGTTAGCGTGGCCACGACGGCCACCAGCGCGAGGAAAAGCAGCGCGGCAAGGAAGGCGGCGAGTCGCATCGGCTGTCAGCGATCGCTGCGTCGCCGATCCACAAACACCATGCTGGAGCCCTCCTTCGGATGGGCCATCTGGCGGACCTGGGCGAGCACCTCAAACATTTTTTTGGCGCTCTTGAAGTAGCGGTACTGGGTGTGGGCCACACCGACGGAAAGGGCCATCAACTTGCAGCGCACTTCGTTGCCCTGGCGGTCCAGCGCCTTGATGTAGCCCTTCTGGACTTCGTCGGCGGTGTAGAGCTGGGTGACGTGCTTGTCAAACTGGTCGCAGAGGTGCTTGGTGAAGCGCTCGTGGTCTTCCAGCTTCAGGCTGACGACGAAATGCTCGCCGCCCATGTGGGAGACGAAGCTTTCATAGAAGCCCATGTCACGGGTCAGGCTGACGAGTAACTTGCCCATGAATTCCAGGGCTTTCTGTTGCCCGTCGGCCCCGCGCGACGCGCAGTAGGCCTTGTAGCCGATCATGTCGACGTAGACCACGGCCAGGGCCGTGTCTCGGGCGAGGAGGTGGTTGATCTCCCGCTTGGCGGCGTCGGTACCGGGCAGATTGGTGACACGGTTGCGATTGGCCAGGGAGGTGGTGAGGGCGGTGAGCGAGGCGATCTTGTCCATCAGGCGCTCGAGTTTGAAGGGCTTGACGAGGTAGTCGTCGGCGCCCTGCTCCAGGCCGTGGAGAATTTCGGGCTCTTCGCCCAGCGCGGTGAGCACCAGGATGGCGTGCTTATAAAGCTCGGGGTCTTTGCGCATGCGGCGGCAGATTTGATATCCCGTCACGCCGGGCAGCATGATATCGAGGATGGAGATGTCGGGTTTGACCTTCTTCGCGAATTCGAAGGCCCCCTCCCCCGTGTTGATTACATGGGTGTCGTGGCCCTCCGCATTCAGCTTTGTCTTGATCAATTCAGACAAATCGACATCATCGTCCACCAGAAGAATTCGGCTCATTCATGCGTTCCTATGGTTTTCCAAGCCCCGTGTAAGTTCTTACCTTTGAAGGTAGTATACCCAAATTACTCCGCTTGTCGCGAATTATCTCTCTGGACCGCTTCCGGAGCGGATTTCCTGCGGAATCACGGCATCGATGCTGTTTACGGAAACATGTTTGTATGCGTCCGAACGGCTGTGGTACGATACCGGTGTTGACGTTCTTTTCAGCCAAGGAGCCTTCCCCATGCGATCTCTGTTCGGTTTGACTATGCTTTCGATTCTTGCCCTTGCCGGGTGCGCCAAGGAAGAGGCGCCGCCTGAAGCCGTGCCGGTGGAAGTGCCGCCGAAGACCGTATCTGAGATCGTGGGTGAATACTCCGCGGCGCTGCAGCCTCTCTTTGCGGGCGCCCAGGCGGGCAGTGGCTTTGCCTACGGCGCGGCCGACCCCATCATCAGCCAGTTCACCACGCTGCGCTCGCAGAATTCCAATCCCAAGGAAATCAACGAGCCGGCCGCCTCCGCCCAGATTGAGGAGCAGGTGGCGAACCACGTCAAGATTGCGAAAGACGCGGAAGAGTGGTACGCCCTGGACGGCCTGCTGAAACTGCACGCCACCCTGAATCCGACAAGCCAGCGCTATCAGCCCCTGCGTCGCAAGACGGACCTGATGATGGAGCGCCCGCTGGTCAAGTGCACCGGCTTTGCCACGATCGACAAGGACGACCTGATGGCCTTCCTCGACGTGATGGATCCCAAGACGAGCCAGATCACGAGCGTGCGTGTCCGTGAAGGCGAAGAATTCTATCCGGACGCCGAGGGCAAGAGCATTCTTCGCCTGGTGAAGGTGATCGGTGCTCAGTCGGGTCTCGAACTGGAGTACATGCGTTTGCCGGGCGAGACCTGGGAGATCCCGGGTCCCGAGAACCGCTAGATCGCGATAGCAAACCTGTCCACCGCTGGAATCCGACACCCCGGATTCCGGCGGTTTTTTTTTGCGTGGCCCCCCGCCGCTGGGCTAGGCTGTGGGGCACCCGATCCGCGCCTTCCCGGTCGGGGAGAAGAACCGAAATCGTACTCATGAACGAGGTTTTAATGACACAACGACAATATACCTGGACCGCTTCGGTCGCCCTGGTGCTGCTGGGCTTTCTGGCCTATGCCAATACCTTCAGCGGCGACTGGGTGTGGGACGACGTCTCGTCCGTGCTGCTCCATGAAAATGTGCAGAATCCGGCCAAGCTCGGTCAGCTCTTCCGCGAGGACCAGCACGCTTTCGGGCGCGGCGAGGGCAATTTCTATCGCCCCCTGGTCTCCGTGAGCTTCATGATCGATTTCCTGCTTTCCTATGATCCTACCCTGGACACGGCGGAGATCAAAGGCTACCCCGACGTGAAGCCCTTCCTGTTCCACCTGAGCAATACCCTTTGGCACTGCGCGGCCGCCGTGCTGCTTTTTCTCCTGCTCGGTCGGCTCGGCGCGCCGCGAATGGTTCAGGCCGCGGCGGCGGTCCTATTCGTGCTCCACCCCATGCACACGGAAGCCGTGGCCTATATCAGCGGTCGGGCCGATATGATGTCGGCCACCTTCATCCTTGCGGCTTTGCTTTGCGCGACGGCGGAAGTCCGGGGCACGAAGCAAATGGTTGCTTTCGCATTCAGCGGTCTCTTTTTCATTCTGGGCCTGTGCTCCAAAGAGTCCACGATGATCTACCCCGTATTGCTGGCCATCGTGATTGCCTTGCGACCGCAGTCCGAGACATCGCCAGTCTCCTGGCAGGTCCGGGCCTATCCCGTGTTTCTTGCGGCAATTCTCCTCTGCGCCTATGGCGGGTTGCGCGCCACCGTGCTGAAGTTCAGCGAGGGCGGGGGCGGCAACACGACGGGCCTCCTGGCGCGCCTTGTGGAAACTTGCCAGGCATTCGCATTTTACATGAAGACCCTGTTCCTCCCGGCGAACCTGCATATGGAGCAGACCCTCGCGGGCGTGCCCGGCTGGACCGCCGGTGTGGGACTGATCCTGCTGGCGGCCTGCGTCGGAGCGGCCTTCTGGGGCTACCGCTCGGGCAACCGGCGCATCACGCTGGCCCTGGTGTGGTTCCTGGCGGCGTGGCTGCCCATTTCCGGGATTTTCCCGCTGAACGCGCCCATGGCCGAGCACTGGATGTATGTGCCCATGGCCGGCTTCTGGTGGGCGGTGATGGAGCTGCTGGTGCTGATCTCCCAGCGGATGAACCTGCGCACCGCGCCGGTGGCGGTTGCGGTGGTGCTGGGGCTGCTGTTTCTGAATCAGACCATCGCACGCAACAGTGACTGGCGGGACAACGAGTCGATTTTCCGCGCGACGCTGGCGGAAAACCCCGATACGCTGCGGGTCCATTCCAACCTGGCGGTGACCTACGATTTCCTGCAGGGGAACTACCCCGGGGCGGCGCGCCACTATGAGGCGGCCATCGGCCTCTATGAGAAGCAGAAAGAGCGCCCCGAGGTGCTCCTGCCCGATGAAATTCCGCTGCGCCTCTCCCTGGCGGAGATGTTGCTGCGTCAGGGGAAATATAGCGACGCCCTTCCCTGGTACGGCAGCCTGATGCCGCTGACCCAGCAGGAAAACCTGAAGAGTGACGGCGCGAAGGCGGCCTTTGGCTTGGGGCAGTGCTACCTTGGCCTCGGCAACTACACCCAGGCCACGCAGCTCATGCAGCAGGCGGTCGCACTGGACCCCAACCTGGCGGGCGGTTTTCGTGACCTGATGCGGGGAGCCCCCCTGCCCGGCCCGCGTTGATGCGATCACGATTTGGAAAGTGACTGAACCATGCTGAAACACACCCTGATCCACCCTGGAATTCTGGAAGCCATCGGCGCGGCGGGCCACGGTTCGCGCATTCTGATTGCGGACGGCAACTACCCCGCGAGCACGAAGTGCGGCATGAACTCGGAGCGGGTCTACCTCAATCTTGTGCCGGGAACGCCTACGGTCACACAGGTGCTCGACGCCCTGCTCACGGCGATTCCCGTGGAAGCGGCCGGGGTGATGACGCCCGCAGAGGGCCCCGAGCCCCCGATCTTCGAAGAATTTCGGCAGCGCCTGTCCGGGCTTGAGTTGACGCCGCTGGGGCGGCACGAATTCTATGTGGAAGCGGGAAGCGACGACACCTGCCTTACGATAGTGACGGGAGAACAACGGATTTACGCGAATCTGCTGCTCACCATTGGCGTTCGGATGCCGGACTGATTTCGATTTGAAATCGCAGTTTTAGAACCTGGGTGGGCCCCGAAGGGATTCGGGTGGATAGATTTATAACCTGCAATGGGACCTGAGTTTAGTTGCGATGGCCCCTCGGAATAACTTGATTTTCAGGGTGGGAGTTTGCTTGACACATTGGGGGACCCATGCTAGAATGGCCCAGTTGAACCAGTATCAGCGAAATAAAGTTGCGTTTAAACGAGTTACGGAGAAAGGCTTCCATGGCTGACGACAAGAGAAACGAAGACAATCTGGATACCCCCGGCGACTCCGGTTTGGGTAACCTGCCCCCGCTCAGTGATTTTGACTCGGGCGGTATGGATTCGGACGGTGGCCTGCCTCCTCTCGGTAATTTCGATTCCGGCGGCAGCCCCACGGATTCGGCGGGCCTCCCCCCCATCAGCGACATTCAGGTGGAAACGCCCCAGCCCACGGGGGGCAATGTTCGCCGTCCTCCCTTCGGCTTTGACAGCGCCATCAACGATACCTTCTCCAGCGGCACGCCCGGCATTGACACCCCGGCCGGAACGAAATCCAGCCAGGGCCTGAGCCCCATCGGCTCTGGATTCCAGGACCTCGCCGCAGACAGCGACTTCTCCCCCGAGACCCCGGAAATTGGTCCCGGCCCGGATTCGAACATGGACACACCCATGTTTGACAGCGCCTTCGGCGGCGGCAGCGGCTCCGGCTTCGGCGGTGGACGCTCCACCGGCGCGCCGACCCAGGCCATGGAAACGCCCATGTTCGGCCAGCCCGTGGGTGGCCGTGACAATCGCGGCTTTGACGCGGGCGCCTTCGGCGGCGGCGGCGGTGACTTCGGCATGGGCACGCCCGCGCCGGACTTCTCCCCCGACACCGACATGCGTGCCCCGCGTGGCATGGGCGGCGGCATCAGTATGGGTGCCAGCGAACCGGCCGGCGGTGGACGCAAGGGCGGTGCCGGTGCGCTCGTCGCGGCGGCTGCGGTTGCGCTGATCGTCGGGATTGTCGCGGGACCGTTTGTTGCGGAGAAGGTAGCCGTCCTTCCGAATCCCTTGAAACCCCAACTTGAAGCAGCCCAGCAGCTCGCTTCCACCGAGAAGGCGCGCGCCGACCGGTTGGATGCGGAATTGAAGAAGGCGGTTCCAGTAGGTGGCGTAGGTACGGAAGGGATGACGCCGGCGCAGTTGGAGCAGATGCGGACCGACGCCATCGCCGCTCAGGAAAAGCTCACGGAAGTGCAGACGGCGCTGAAGGCCGAAGAAGATAAGCTCGCCGCCGCTAGCGCCGACCTCCTTGCGAAGAACGAGGAAGTAGCCAAGCGCGACGAAGAATATCAGAATCTTTCCAACCAGCTCTCCATCACGGAAGCGCGTCAGCGCGGTTTGGTTTCCGAAGTGGATCGCCTGACGAATCATGTTGGCAAGCTGGAGGAAGCCGCCCAGCGCAGCGATCAGTCGAAAGACGCGCTGGCCCATGCGGTGGACCGCTTGTACATCAAGGTCAAAGAAGGCCTTCCCCTTACGCCGACCAAGTTTGACCGTAGCGCCCGCCTGGCCGAAGTCGAAAAACTTCGCACCCAGATCAGCGAGTCCAAGTGGGTGACCCCCTCCATTCAGGATGCCTACACGGGCCTTTACCTGAAGGAACTGGAAATCGCCCAGGCCCAGGAATACTTCTACAGCAAGATTCCGGTGGTGGACGCCTACGGCAGCCGCGTACACAAGTGGGCCGAATGCGTGATGCGGGGCAACCACGAAGTGGTCTATCGCACCTTTGACGGCCAGAACATTGGCGTCTTCACGAACCTCGGCACGGGCGAATCGCCCGCCTGGGGCTTCAAGGAAGAGTTCACCCCCGCCGCGAAGAAGGAACTCGAAGAGCAGGTGATCACGAGCCGCATTCCTGGATTCGAAGAAAAAATCCAGGCGTTGGCGGAACGTGAATTGAGCATGGACGGCGACACCGCCTTCCAGAAAGTGTTCAGTTCGCTGTAATGGATTGAGCGTTTAAGACAGCCGCCGCGCGGCCTTCGGGCCGCGCGGTTTTTTTGTGGGCGGGGGGATGGGTCGTATGGGTCGTATGGGTCGTATGGGTCGTATGGGTCGTATGGGTCGTATGGGTCGTATGGGTCGTATGGG